>JAFYOG010000071.1 GCA_017560285.1 Clostridia bacterium | reverse complement strand
TTGCATAAATGCATAAATATACACAATATGCAACGAAATATGCATAGAATTGACGAAAATACAGAAAAAATTCGAAAAAACACTGAATATTTTTTCATTTTGCTCTTGACTTTTGGTTTTTGCGGGTATATAATGGCAGAGCAAAATGAGAAAGAATTTTTTGGAGGCAGTAAAATGAACAAAGCTGATATTAAAAAAGTAGTCCTCGCCTATTCCGGCGGTTTGGATACATCTATTATTATTCCGTGGCTTAAAGAAAACTACAACAACTGCGAGGTTGTTGCCGTTGCCGCTAACGTTGGTCAGGCAGACGAATTAGAGGGCTTGGAAGAAAAGGCTATAAAGACAGGCGCTTCTAAGCTTTACGTTTTGGATCTTACCGACGAATACGTTGACGATTACATTATTCCTACCATGAAGGCAGGCGCAATTTACGAGGAATATTTGCTTGGCACCAGCCACGCACGTCCCTGCATTGCAAAGGCGTTGGTAGAGGTAGCAAAAAAGGAAAACGCCGATGCTATCGCCCACGGCTGTACCGGTAAGGGTAACGATCAGGTTCGCTTCGAGCTTGCTATTATGCACTTCGCACCCAATATGCCTATTATCGCTCCTTGGCGCGAATGGGATATTAAATCCCGCGAGGAAGAAATCGATTACGCAGAAGCCCACAACGTTCCCCTTAAGATCAACCGCGAAACCAACTATTCTAAGGATAAGAACCTTTGGCACCTTTCCCACGAGGGCTTGGACCTTGAAGATGCAGGCAACGAGCCTATGTACGAAAAGAAGGGCTTTTTGGAAATGGGCGTTTCCCCCATCGATGCACCCGATAAGCCTACCTATATAGAATTAGAATTCGATAAGGGTATTCCCGTTGCGTTGGACGGCAAAAAGATGTCCGCAAAGGAAATTATCTTAGAGCTTAACAAAATCGGCGGTGCAAACGGCATTGGTATTCTTGATATTGTAGAAAACCGTTTGGTTGGTATGAAGTGCCGCGGCGTATACGAGACCCCCGGCGGATCCATTCTTTACAAGGCTCACAGCGTTTTAGAGCAGATTTGCTTAGATAAGCTTACCATGCACGAAAAGCAAAAGCTTTCGGTAACCTTTGCAGAGCTTGTTTACAACGGCTTGTGGTTTAGCCCCCTGCGCGAGGCTTTGTCTGCTTTCGTAGATAAAACTCAGGAACGGGTAACCGGTAAGGTTCGCCTAAAGCTTTACAAGGGCAATATGATCAACGCAGGTGTTTGGAGCGATTATTCCCTTTACAGCGAAGAAATTGCAACCTTCGGCGAAAGCGATTTCTTCTATGACCAAAAGGATGCCGCAGGCTTTATTAACCTCTTTGGCTTGCCTACCAAGGTTCAGGCTATTGTAGACGGCAAATAAGATTCCCCACAAAGCGTTTAAATAATAACAACTAAGGAACAAAAATGGCACAAAAAATGTGGGCGGGCAGAACCGCCGGCGAAACCGATAAATTAGCCGACGATTTTAATTCCTCTATACACTTCGATTGCAGAATGTATAAGCAGGATATTAAGGGCAGTATGGCGCACGCCGCTATGCTTGGCGCAAAGGGTATTATTACCCAAGCCGAAGCCGAAACCCTTATCGCGGGGCTTGAAGAAATTCTTGCCGATATAGAAAGCGGCGCTTTGGATATAAATATGGATAGCGAAGATATTCATATGTTCGTTGAAGAAGTGCTTACACAGCGCCTTGGCGACGTGGGCAAAAAGCTTCATACCGCAAGAAGCCGTAACGATCAGGTTGCGCTTGATTTAAGAATGCACCTGCGGGACGAGGCAGAAACCATTATCGGTTATATAAAAGACGTTATAAAAGCGTTGCTTATTATAATTAAAGATAACAAAACCGCAATCCTACCGGGTTATACCCACCTTCAGCGGGCACAGCCTATAACCTTTGCCCACCACCTGTTGGCATATTGCTTTATGCTTTTGCGGGATATCGACAGATTTACCGATATGAAAAAGCGTATGAACGTATCTCCCATAGGCTCTTGCGCCTTGGCAGGCACCACCTACGATACCGACAGATACTTCGAGGCAGAGCAATTAGGCTTCGACAGCATTTGCCTAAACAGCATCGACGGTGTTTCCGACAGAGATTTCGTTGTGGAATTTATTTCCTGCTGTTCGGTTCTTATGATGCATCTTTCAAGGCTTTCCGAAGAAATTATTCTTTGGTCAAGCTGGGAATTTAAGTTTATAGAGCTTTCCGATGCCTACACAACGGGCTCCTCTATAATGCCCCAAAAGAAAAATTCGGATATGGCAGAGCTTATCCGCGGTAAAACCGGCAGAGTTTACGGCGATTTAATGGGCATTTTAACCACACTTAAGGGCTTGCCCTTGGCATATAATAAAGATATGCAAGAGGATAAAGAGGGTGTGTTCGATGCGGTGGATACCGTAAAAATGTGCTTGCAGGTTATGGCAGGTATGGTTGCCACAATGAAGGTTAACCGCCAAAATATGCTGCGTGCCGCGCAGGAAGGCTTTATAAACGCCACCGATTTGGCAGATTACCTTGTAAAAAAGGGTATGCCCTTTAGAACGGCTTATAAAATAAGCGGCACTATCGTTGCCGATTGCATTGCCCGTAAGCTTGTTTTAGAAACCTACCCCTTAACCGATTATAAATCCCACAGCGATCTTATAGACGAGGATATTTATAACGAAATTTCCTTGGAAACCTGCGTTGCAAAGCGAATTTCGGTTGGCGGCACAGGCTTTGAATCTGCAAATATGCAGATAGAATATTTAGAATCTAAATTAGATTAAATAAAAATCTTTTTAATAACGAAAGGAACAAAAACAATGAAAAAGATTATTGCACTTTTACTTACCCTTATGTTTGCCGTTACCTGCTTTGCAGCTTGCGGCGGCGACAGCAGCGATGCTACCGCTGACGAAGCATCCAACAAGTTGGTTATCGCAACCAGCCCCGATTTCCCTCCCTTTGAATACTTAGAAAACGGCAAGGTTGTTGGTATCGAAATCGACATTATGAACCTTATCTGCGAAGAATTGGGCAAAGAACTCGTTATCAAGGAAATGAACTTCGATTCCGTTCTTCCCGGCATTAGCGCAGGCAAATACGACGTTGGCGTTTCCGGTATCACCATTAACGAAAAGCGTAAGAAGAACTCTCTCTTCACCGCACCCTACTACGAAGCAGCTCAGGCTATCGTTGTTGTAGAAGGCAGCGACATCGCTTCCAAGGCAGACCTCGAAGGCAAAAAGATTTCCTGCCAGACCGGTACCACCGCAGAAGCTTACTGTCTTGAAAACGGCTACACCATTTCCGCTTTCGAAAGCAACCCCGATGCACAGATGGCTCTTACCAACGGCAAGGTAAAAGCTTGGGTTATCGATAACCTTACCGCTATCGCAATGGTAGAAGATTACAACGCAAAGAACGATACCAAGCTTGTTATTCTTGACGAATATATGACCACCGAGCCCTACGGCTTTGCTCTTGCATTCGGTAACGAAGCATTGGTTGCAGAAATGGACACTCTTATTAACAAGTGGGTTGCAGACGGCACTATCGAAGCAATCTTCACCGAATACGGCGAAACCTACGAAGCTCCCAAGGCGTAATTTAGGCATAATTTAGTCGCAAAAGGATGCGATAACCGCATCCTTTTGTTTGTATTTTAGATATTTTTAAGGAACTTTTTAAATGAAAAAGCTTTTAGTTGTTTTAACCGCAGT
>JAFYOG010000070.1 GCA_017560285.1 Clostridia bacterium | reverse complement strand
TCAATATGCTGCATTCGGTTACGTTACCGTAGGTATGAACGTGGTTGATAAGGTTTGCACCACCGTAAAGCCTATTGATAACAACGGCACTATTCCCTCTTATGCACAGCCTGTTATAAACAAAATCGTTATAAGCAAGGTTGTTGAAGCAACTGCAGATACTGCTGCATAAACTGAATATTATATTAAAAGGCTGTCTTTATTGACAGCCTTATTTTTGAAAGGTGATGGCGATATGAAGGTATTATTAATTAACGGCAGCCCTAAAGCAAAGGGAAACACTGCACTTGCTTTAGCAGAAACCGAAAAGATTTTTATGGCAAACGGAATAGAAACCGAGGTTATACATATTGGCAACAAGGAAATTAGAGGCTGTATAGGTTGCAACGGCTGCCGTAAGGAAGGAAAATGCGTTTTCGGCGGGATTGTTAACGACGTTGCGGAAAAGTTTAAGGAATGCGACGGTATAATTGTTGCCTCGCCCGTTTATTATGCATCGCCCAACGGCACATTAGTTGCGTTTTTAGACAGACTTTTTTACAGCACAACCTTTGATAAGCGTATGAAGGTTGGCGCAAGCGTTGCCGTGGCAAGGCGGGGCGGTTGCTCGGCCACCTTTGATATGCTTAACAAGTATTTTACTATTTCGGGTATGCCTGTTGCATCCAGCCAATATTGGAACAGCGTTCACGGCGGCAAGCCCGGCGATGCCTTAGAGGACGGCGAAGGAATGCAAACCATGCGAACCTTAGCGCAGAATATGTCGTTTTTAATAAAAAGCATCGATTTGGGTAAGAAACAGTTTGGCTTGCCCGAAAAAGAAGAAGGCATTAGAACGAGTTTTATTAGATAATAAAAAAGCAGACGTTAGTGCGTCTGCTTTCTTTTTATGCTTTTGTGTATATATAGGAACAATGGGATAGCGATTATTGGGAACATTACGGGCGCAAGGCTATATATTATTAAGCCCATAACCGTTAAAACGGGGGTTAGCTTTACGGCAAAGGGGATGTTGAATTTATGGGAAAAGAATGAAAAAACAAGGTCTGTTATAAGCTGTGTGAGAAAGTTGATTAACACCAGCATACCCAGCATTGTATAGGAAATGCCGTAAAGGGTATGAAAGCTTATAAACAGCACCGGCGAAAGGTTTGCCACTATTGATTGGGATATATTCGTTGTATAGCAGGCAAGCTTTAGCCTTTTGATTTTTTGTTCCATAATATACCTTAATAATTTCATTTTTGATATAGTAACACATTTTTTTGAATTTTTCAATTAAAAGGTTGCAAAAGTTAACATTGAGTAAACCTTTGTGAATATAATATAGATTGTATTTGTATAAGGATGTGAATTTTTTGGACAAACGGAAGGTTATATATTACTCCGACGAGCTTAATGACGAATTTTCCACAGCGGAAATTAAGGCTAAGCCCATTGACGAGAATTGGATATATTGCCCCAAGGGCTTGTTTAAAAGATTTACAAGATTTTTTTGGTACAGAATAGTTGCCACCCCTATTGCTTTTTTTGCAACAAAAATTGCTTTCAGGCATAAAATTATTGGCAAGGAAAAGCTAAAGCCTTTTAGAAAGAACGGCTATTTTATATACGGCAACCACACCCACGCCTTGGGCGATGCGGGGATGCCAAGCATGATTACGTTCCCTAAAAGCTGTTATTGCGTGGTACACGCTAACAACGTTTCCATGCCCGTATTGGGCAGGATAACACCTTCGTTAGGTGCTTTGCCCTTGCCCGACGGAATGGGTGCTTATAAGAATTTTAATGCCGCTATAGAGCAACGTATTGCCGAGGGCAACGCCGTTGTTATTTACCCCGAGGCACATATTTGGCCTTATTATACCAAGATAAGACCTTTTACCGACGTTTCGTTTGCTTACCCTGTTAAGTGCGATTGCCCTGTATTTTGCTTTACAAATACCTACCAAAAGCGCAAAAACGGCAAAAAGTTTAGGATAGTTACCTACGTTGAGGGTCCGTTCTTTGCCGACAAGGAGTTATCGTTACGTGACCGGCGGTTGGATTTGCGAAACAAGGTATATAACGCTATGTGCGAAAACGCAAAGAAATCTGATTTTGTATGCATTGAATATATAAAAAGAGAAGAAGAAAATGGTTAATATTTTATTCTGCGGAAACCACAAGGTTTTTGACGGTATGCTTACCTGCACTTTATCTATTTTAAAGCGCACCGAAAGCAAGGAACCCTTTAAATTTTATATTTTCAGTATGGACGTATCCCATATACGCGAGGACTATACGCCGATAACCAAGGGGCAGATGGACTTTTTTAACGGCGTTATTAAGGAATACAACCCCGAAAACGAAGCTGTGACGGTTGACGTTACGGATTTGTATATGGCTAACTTTAGCAAGTGCCCCAACGAAAACGCTTATTGCTCGCCCTATACCTTAATAAGGCTTTTTGCGGATATGATTGACGGTGTGCCGGATAAGCTTTTGTATTTGGATGCGGATATTATGTTTAACCGCGATATCCATTTGCTTTACGATACCGATATAACCGATTATGAATATGCGGCGGCGCGGGACCATTACGGTAAATATTTGGTTAGCCCCAATTACGTTAACGCAGGTGTTTTGCTTTTTAATATGAAAAAGGCGAAGGAAACCAAGCTGTTCGAAAAGGCACGCAAATGGATACAAACCAAAAAGCTGCCCTTTGCCGACCAAAGCGCCATTATTAGGTCCACCACCAAAAAGAAGATGCTTAAGCAACGGTTTAACGACCAGAAGTTTTTGCATAAGCATACGGTGGTAAGGCATTTTTCAAAGCGGTTGTTTTGGTTGCCCTACCCCCACACAGCCAACATAAAGCAATGGCAGGTTAGCAAGGTTCATAAGATTTTTGGGTATTATAACTTTGACGATATTCTGTTCGAATATATTTATTTGATAGAAAAATTTAAGAAAGAGGATATTGCAAATGGAAAATAACAAAATACATATTTTCTATGCTTGTGATGACAATTTCGTTAAATGTACAATAGTTTCGCTTTATTCTATGATAAAGAATGCAAGCACAGACTATAAATATTGCGTTCACGTGTTGCATAACGATATAACCGTTGCCAATATGGAACGAGTTTACGGTCTTGCAAACGATAATTTTGAGATCGTGTTTGACGACGTTAGCGATTATTTGAATTCTATTAAGCACAAGCTTCCTATTAGAGATTATTATTCCCGCAGTACTTATTACCGCTTGTTTATTGCAGAAATGTTCCCTGACATTAACAAGGCGTTGTATATTGACAGCGACACCATTATTCAGGGCGATATAAGCAGACTTTATAACAAAGACATTAAGGATGCTTACGTTGGTGCCTGCCACGAGCAAGCCATGATTCAGGTTGACGAATACGGCACCTACGCCGAAAAGGTTGTTGGTGTTTCGAGATACAACTTCTTTAACGCAGGTATTCTTATTATAAACTGCGAACAGTTTAGACTTAAGTTCGTTTTGGATAAGTTTATTGAATATTTGCATACCTATGATTTTGTGGTTACGCAGGATGAGGATTACCTTAACCTTATTTGTAAGGACCACGTATATTGGGTTGACCAGCGTTGGAACACCGAGGTTTATTGCAACGTAGATTACCCCATTGAACAGGCAAAGATTATTCACTATATTATGACAAGCAAGCCCTGGCATTACGAGGATTGCAAGCACGGCGATATTTTTTGGAAATATGCCAAGGAAACCTGCGTTTACCAAGAAATGCTTGATATTTTGCATTCCTTTACCGACGAGGACAGAGCCAAGGATGCCTTGGCGATGGAAAATCTTCCCAAGCTTGCCGTTGCGGAAACAAACCGCGAGGATAACTTTGTTAACCGTATGAACAAATACAAGCGAGACCACGCGCGGGTTGCTATTTTGCAAAAAATAGAGGAATACGAGCGTGCGGGCAGGTTTAACGAGGACGTTGAGGACGACCCTCCCGGACGTGTTTTGCAGCCCGACGAGATAGAATATATTCGCACCAGCAGAAGCGAAAAGATAAAGACGGGTATTGCTTACAGAAGCGCAAGAAAGTTTGTTGACAGCCTTATAAAGGATAAAAAGCTGATTATTAAGGAAATTAAGGGTATTGAAAACTTTAAAAACCTTAATACCGGCGCGATAATAGTTTGTAACCACTTTAACGCCTTTGACAGTTTTGCTATACAGCTTGCATACGAGGCGGCAAACCAGCCCAACCGTACGTTTTACCGCGTTATACGCGAGGGCAACTATACGTCGTTCCCCGGATTTTACGGCTATTTAATGCGCCACTGCAACACACTTCCCCTTTCTTCTAACCCCAAGACATTGACAAAGTTTGTAAAGGCTACCAACCAGCTTTTGCAGGAAGGTCATTACGTTTTGGTTTACCCCGAGCAGAGTATGTGGTGGAACTACCGCAAGCCCAAGCCTTTGCAAAAGGGTGCGTACGTTTTTGCGGTTAAGAACAACGTACCCGTGCTTCCCTGCTTTATTACTATGAAGGATTCGGATATTATCGGCGAGGACGGATTTTTTGTTCAGGAATACACCATTCATATTGCCGAGCCTATTTACCCCAACCCCGAAAAGAAATACGGCGAGAAGATAGAGGAAATGATGGCAAAAAACAGCGAGGTTTGGAAGAACATTTACGAAGAAGAATACCAAATGCCGCTGACTTATTTAACAGAGAACAAGTAAATATAAAAAAGCACTTCGCAAGAAGTGCTTTTTTGTTTAGATTATTGCTAACAAGGTTTTTATGCAAACCTCTAAACCGATGGGTAAGGAAGATTTTTCTACCCATTCTTCGCGGGTGTGCATACCGTCGCCGTAATATACGCCGATGCAAGCGGCGGGCACGCCAAGAGAAAGAGGTATATTGCAATCGGTGGAGCTGGAAATATAGGTTACTTCCCTGCCGATTATAGGCTCGATAACAGATTTGCATTTTTGGCAGAGATTATCCACCTTTAAAATATCTATATCGCCCATACAAGGTCGTTCCCCTATGCGCTCTGCCGAAACG
>JAFYOG010000069.1 GCA_017560285.1 Clostridia bacterium | reverse complement strand
GTTACCTCTATCGGTATCGGCTCTGCGGGCAGGGTAGACCGCAAAAACGGCGTCGTGCTCCGCGCGGGCAATCTGCCCTTTAGCAACGAACCCGTTGCACAGCAGGTATCCTCTGCCTTGGGGCTTCCCGTATATATGGATAACGACGGCTATTGCGCCATAATAGGCGAATATGCCGCAGGTGCAATAAAGGGTTACGAGGATGCTCTTATTTTAACCATCGGCACGGGCATCGGCGGTGCAATACTTATCGGCGATAAGCTCGTTCGCGGTCATAATAACCGCGCAGGGGAATTAGGGCATTTTACCTTGGATATGAACGGCGAAGAATGCGTTTGCGGTCAGCGGGGCTGCTTCGAGCATCAGGTTTCCGCCACTGCATTAATAAAGCAAACTACCCAAGCGGCAGAGCAAAATCCCCAAAGCATTCTTGCTTTGGACGGCAAAAGGGGCATAAACGGCAAAACCGTGTTCGACGCTGCCGAAAAAGGATGCCCCGTTGCAAAGGAGGTCTTAAAGGAATACGGCCGTAAATTCGCCGCAGGCTTAAATTGCCTTACCTACATCTTCCAGCCCCAAATAATAGTGCTTTCCGGCGGTGTTTCCAACCAAGGCGAGGCATTGCTATCCCTTATCCGCCCCCACCTTCTGCCCGAGGTTAACGTTACCGTAAGCCAATTAAAAAGCGACGGCGGAATTATCGGCGCTTCGGTTCTGGGCACAAACCTTTGCCCCGAAAGCATTTCCCCCAACAGGTGATTTTATGGAAAAGAAAGATAAAGTATATCTTCCTCAGCTTATCGGGCTAATCGTGTTTGTTATTACACAAATTATCCATCGGTTTCTGTGGGAAATGCCCTATTATTTATATATCGGCATATGCGTTTGCGCACTTATCGCTATGATAATAGGTGTAGGAATAAACTATAAGCGAAAATAAAAAAAGGACTGTGGTAATTTTACCACAGTCTTTGTTTTTAACCCTCAAGCATTTCGTTAAGGTCGTAAGGTGTATTCTGGTATACGAAATAATTAAGCCAGTTTGCATACATCAAATGTGCATGGGCCTTCCAGGTGCTAACCGGCTCGTTATTTGGGTTATCGTCAGGGAAGTAGTGCTTGGGAACGTTGGGGTTAATTCCCTTTAAAACGTCTCTTTCGTATTCGTTTTTAAGGGTATCTTGGTCGTATTCCGCGTGGCCCGTAACAAAAAATTCTCTGCCGTTTTTGTTAGCTATCAAATAAAGCCCCGCTTCTTCCGATTCTGCAAGAATAATCAAATCCTCGCACTTTTCCACGTCCTCTTTTAAAATAGTGGAATATCTCGAATGAGGCGCCGAAAACTGCTTGTTAAAGCCTCTCATTAACGGATATTCGGGCATAAGATTTTCGTGTCTGAACACGCCCGAAACCTTTTCCTTTAAAGGCACCTTGTTTATCCCGTGGTTAATATAAAGCCCTGCAAATGCACCCCAACAAACGTACATTGTAGAATAAACGTTTTTATGGGACCACTTAACAACTTCGCAAAGCTCCTGCCAATAATCCACGTCGGTAAACTCTAAATTTTCAACGGGGGCACCGGTAATAATCAAACCGTCAAACCTTTCGTTCTTAACCTCTTCAAAGGTCTTGTAAAAGGTGGTAAGATGCTCCTCGCTGGTGTTCTTCGAAACGTGTGAAGCTGTATTAAGCAGGGTAATATCTATCTGCAAGGGAGTGTTGGAAAGCAACCGCAAAAACTGTGTTTCGGTAACAATTTTCGTGGGCATAAGGTTCATAATAGCAATCTTAAGGGGACGAATATCCTGTCTGCTTGCACGGGCTTCGTCCATAACGAATATATTCTCTTTTATAAGTGCTTCCGCCGCAGGCAGCGACATAGGAATTTTAATAGGCATATTAATCTCCGTAAAAGGTTTATCTGCTTTACAGTATACCAAAGAAAACGCCGTAATTCAATAGTTTTTTTCTATAAACTATGGAAAACACAGCAGAATTGTGTTATAATTTCACCGAGGTGATATTATGAGCGAATATTTTGTTTGTGAAGAAAATCCCATAAACGATAATGCAATAAACGCCTGCGTTAATGCGTTAAGCAACGGCGGTCTTGCGGTGTTTCCCACCGAAACCGTCTATGGCATCGGCGCCGATGCCTTTAACGAAAAAGCCATCGCCTCGCTATATGCAAAAAAGCAACGCCCGTTAGATAAACCTCTGCTAATGCATATATCTTCCTTAGAAATGGCAGAATCTATTGCCGTTCTTAACGACCAAGCAAAAGAGCTTATAAAAAAATACACCCCGGGGCCACTAACCTTGGTGGTAAAATCAAAAGGAAACCTTCCCCCAATATCCCTTTCCGGCGGCGATACCGTGGGTCTGCGTTTTCCTTCCAACAAACAGTTTTTGGCTATATCCAAAGCCTTCGGCAGACCTATTGCCGCCACAAGTGCAAATATTTCGGGTGAAAAAAGCGCCACTCGCTCTGCCGAGCTTAAGGGTGTGCTTAATATCGCCGATATAGTTATCGATGGCGGCGAATGCAGCTTAGGGCTGGAATCCACCATAATTTCCTTGGTAAACGATAAACCCAAAATTTTACGCTTGGGTTCTTTCCCTAAGGAAAAGATATTGGAGGTATTTCCCCAATGCGAATAATAGGCCTTTGCGGAAGAAGCGGAAGCGGCAAAGGGACCTTTTGCCAAATCGCACAGGAAAATGGCTTTAAGGTTATCGATTGCGATGCGGTTTACAAAGCCCTCGTTTCGGAAATAACCCCCTGCCTGCTTGAAATCGCAAAGCATTTCGGCGAAGATGCAATAAATAATAATTCCCTAAACCGCCGCTACCTTGCACCCATTGTTTTTTCAAGCCCCCAAAAGCTAAACCTGCTTAATTCCATCACTCATAAGTATATAAAAGAAGAAATTAATAACATAATTTCAAATCTTCCCCCTAACGCTAACGTAATTATCGATGCACCAACGCTTTTCGAAAGCGGAATCGATAAAGATTGCCATATTATCGTTGGCGTAATTGCAGATAATAATCTATGTCTTGACCGTATCATCGAAAGAGATAATATAACAAAAGAAGAGGCGGAAAAACGCCTTTCCAATCAGATTTCAAACGAAAAAATCGCCCAAAAATCCAATTTCCTGCTGTATAATAACGGAAGTTTAACCGATCTCGAACAAGCCTCTGCACAGCTTATTAAATCACTTTCGGAATAAAAGGGGCAAAAAATGAAGCGTAAAATTATAGTGTTAATTTGCGTTTTGCTGCTTATAGCCTTTGCCGTTGCGGCAATCCTTGCGGCACCCAAAATACGCAAAGCCCAATACCCGCGGGAATTTTCTCAGTTCGTAACCGTATACGCAAATAAATATTCCGTGCCCGAAGCCTTGGTATATTCGGTTATTAAAGCAGAAAGCAACTTTAACCCCAACGCCCAATCCCACGTAGGCGCAATGGGCTTAATGCAGCTTATGCCGGATACCTTAGATTGGCTTGGCAGAGTTATGGGCGAAGCCCCCCAAGGCACAATAAAAGACCCCGAAACCAACATAAAATACGGCACCTATTACCTAAGCTTTTTATATAATAGGTTCACAAATTGGGAAACCGCCGTTGCCGCCTATAACGCAGGCCACGGCAGGGTAGCATCCTGGTTGTCCGATAGCCGATATTCATCCGACAGCGTTACCTTAAAAGAAATCCCATATGAGGAAACACGTAATTATGTAAACCTCGTTTTCGAGAATTACGATAATTATAATAAACTATACTATAACGAAGAGGATTAAAAAATGCAAAGAAAAGAAGCCGAAGCTTTAGAGCTTAAAAAGAAATATTCCATTCCTACCGATCTTGAAGAATTGCAGAAGGTAGAAGCCTTTATTAAGGATTACCGCCACTTTATAGATAACGCCAAGACCGAACGTCTTGCCACCAACTATATCGAGGGCGAGGCTATCGCCGCAGGCTTTAAGCCCTATACCCACGGCGAACCCTTAAAGGCAGGGGATAGAGTATGTTATGTAAACCACGATAAAAGCGTTATCCTTGCCGTAATCGGTTCGGAATCGCTTAACGAGGGCTGCCGCATTATCGCATCCCACATCGATTCTCCCCGTCTTGACCTAAAGCCTATGCCCTTGTACGAAAACAGCGGCATTTCCTATTTCAAAACCCACTATTACGGCGGTATAAAAAAATATCAGTGGACAGCCGTTCCCTTAGAGCTTCACGGTGTTGTCTGCCGCGCAGACGGTAACAAGATTAATGTAAATATCGGTGCAAACCCCGATGAACCCGTTTTCTATATAAGCGACCTTATGCCCCATATCGGCAAGGATCAAATGAGCAAATCCGCATCCGAATTTATTTCCGGCGAGGGCTTAAATATTATTAACGGTTCTATGCCTATCGACGAAGAGGGCGGGGTAAAGCTTAACATCCTTGCAATCCTTAACGAAAAATACGGCATCACCGAACGGGACCTTATCACCGCCGAGCTTACTGCAGTTCCCGCAATTATGTCCCGTGAGGTAGGCTTCGACCGTTCTCTTATTGCCGCTTACGGCCACGACGACCGCATTTGCGCATACCCTGCGGCAAGAGCCTTGTTCGATCTAAAAATCCCCAAGCATACCTGCGTTGTTATGCTTGCCGATAAAGAAGAAATCGGCTCCTGCGGCGTAACAGGCTTGGCAAGCGAGGTTTATCCCGATTTTATCCGTTCGCTTTGCGATTCCACCAACGCAAATTACCTTTCCTGCAAGCGCAACAGCATCTGCCTTTCTGCCGACGTAGGCGGCGCATACGACCCCTGCTACGCCGAAGCCTACGAGGCAAACAACTCCTGCTATCTTAACCGCGGCATAGTTATAAGCAAATATACCGGCGCCCGCGGCAAGAGCGGCTGTTCCGATGCATCTGCCGAAACTATGGCAAAAATGGCGGCAATGTTCGATGCCGAAAACGTAATCTGGCAGGTTGGCGAATACGGCAAGGTAGACCAAGGCGGCGCAGGCACCGTTGCAACCGAAATTGCTAATTTCGGCATAGAGGTTGTAGATTGCGGCGTGCCCTTGCTTTCCATGCACGCAGTAACCGAGCTTGCCTCTAAATACGATATTTACCAAATGCTTAAAGGCAGCCGAGTTTTCTTTAATAATTAACACAAATAATTAACATAAAAAGGCGGTTCAACCGCCTTTTTTCTATTGAAATTTTTATGCAATTCGTCTATAATGAACAAGAGGTGATATCTTTTGTTAGCAGAATATATTTCTAAAATAACCGCATCATCCCCAACAAAAATTATTATAAGCAACCCCCAAACCAAAAACGGGGAATATAAAAAAATAATCATCGAGCAAAAATCAAGCTCTTATCAAATAAGCAAATATACCCAAAAGCAGGTTTTCCACGATAATATCGAAAGCGCTTTACTTGCCCAAGCCTTGCTTACCTTGGTAAACGGCAATTTCAAGCAGATCAACGCCTTTTCTGCCGATGGCGAGCATATTGTTCTTATTTCAAAAAAGGGCGCCTGCAAATATTCTCTAAAAAAGACCGATTTTGCCCCCAAGCAGGAAATAACCCACAACCGCCAAAAGCAATACCTGCTAAAAGAAGGTACGGCTATCCCACCTCTTGTAGATATGGGCGTTTTCACCCCCGAGGGTAAAATTATTAATTCAATGTATAACAAATACCGTCAGATAAACCGCTTTTTAGAAATAATCGACGACGAAATTTCCGCATCTTCCATAAAAACCTTAAATATAATCGATTTCGGCTGCGGTAAATCCTATCTGACATTTGTTTTATATTATTACCTTACCGAAATCCGCGGAATAACCGCCAACGTAATCGGCTTGGATTTAAAAAAGGACGTTATCGAAAAATGCAACCTTTCCGCAAAGAAATACGGGTATAACGGCTTGCAATTTCAGCTTGGCGATATAAACGGCTATAAGGCGCCTTTTAAGGTAGATATGGTTATATCGCTTCACGCCTGCGATACCGCCACCGATTACGCGTTGTTCAACGCAATAAATTGGGGTGCAAGGTTTATCTTCTCGGTGCCCTGTTGCCAGCACGAGCTTAAAAAGCAAATAACCCCAAGCTCTATGCAAATCCTTTCCCGCTACGGCATTATAAAAGAGCGGTTTTCCGCCTTGGCTACCGATGCAATACGCGGCAATTTGCTGGAATATTGCGGATATAAAACCCAAATAATGGAATTTATCGATCTCGAGCATACCCCTAAAAACATACTTATCCGCGCCGTAAAAAGGGCAACCACACCAAATTCCGCAAAGCAAAAAGCATTGGAAGAGATTAACGCTTTAATAAACGAGTTTAACTTCAAACCCACACTGTATAAATTAATAGAACCTAAATAAAAGGGGGCAATTATGAAAGCATACGAAATTATAAATAAGGTTTTCACCTTTGGCAAGGATTTTAATTACACCGTAACCTGCGATACCTTAAAAGCAGGCTCTGCAGATAAAGAGGTAAAAAAGCTTGCCGTAAATATGAATCCTACCGTGGACGTAATAAAGCAAGCTCACGCTTGGGGTGCAGATATGCTTATCACCCACGAACCGCTTTATTATAACCATATGGACGACCATTCTGCCGAACCTGTGGAATGCGAAAAACGCGCCCTTTTGGAATCTACGGGTATGACGGTATACCGTTTTCACGACCATCCCCACCGCCACCCGCAGGATATGATAGCAACGGGTGAATTCCGTGCTATGGATTTAGATGGCGAGCTTACCTATACTAACCTGTTCGATACCGTACGCTGTAAGCTAAACGCCCCCATGACAGCGGTAGAGTTAGCAAAGCGTATCGAAGAAAAGTTAAAAATAAAGCATATCCGCATCGCAGGTGCAAGAGATAAAAAAATCACCAACATAACCGCCTGCTTCGGCGCCCCCGGCGACCAAATGGAAGAATTTACCCGTGACGAAACCGAGGTTTTAATTATGGGCGAAACCTGCGAATGGCGTATGGCAGAATACGCCCGCGATGCCGCCGCCTTGGGCAAAAACAAAACCCTTTTGGTGCTTGGCCACGCAGGCAGCGAACGGGCAGGTATGGAATATATAACCGATTGCTTTAAAGAGCTTTTACCCGAATTAGAAATTAAATACTTCGAAACCGACGAAGTTTATACTTATACCGATTAAGGAGCAAATTATGGCACAAAAGATATTAAAAAGAAGCGAAGTACCCGCAGAATTTACCTGGAACCTTGCAGATATGTTCGAAAGCGACGAAGCTTGGCTTAAAGAATACGAATCTCTTAAAGAGGTTCCCCAAAAAATCCAAACCTTCAAGGGCAAGCTTAGCGAAAGCGCAAGCGTTTTGTTAGATTGCTTTAAGTACGATGACGAAGTCGGCGTGCGCTTGGGTTACCTTTACGGCTATGCAAACTGCAAAGCAGACGAGGATACCGCCAACGGCTATTATCAGGATTTCCGCGGCAAGGCAATGAACGTATACGTTGCCATCTCGGGAGCGTCCTCATTTATCACCCCCGAAATTATGGCTATCCCGCAGGAAACCATCGATGCCTTCTTCGCCGCCGAGCCTGCGTTGGAAACCTATCGCCGACCCATCGAAACTATCCGCCGCCGTGCGGCTCACGTGCTTTCCGGCGAATGCGAACAGCTGCTTGCCACCGCCGCCGAAATGGCAGATTGCCCCGATAATATCGGCAGTATACTTCGCAATGCAGATATGCGCTTCCCCTCGGTTATCGATAAAGATGGTAACGAGCACCCCTTAACCGACGGCACCTTCGTTCCCATGCTGGAAAACCCCGACGTAGATATAAGAAAGCAAACCTTCGAAAAATACTACGGCAGATTAAGCGAGTTTAAAAATACAATAGCCGCCACCCTGGACGGTCAGTTCAAACAGCTTAACTTCTTCTCCAAAGCCCGTAAGTATAACAGCACCTTAGAGGCATCCTTAGACAGAACCGAGGTTCCCGTTTCGGTATATCATAACCTTATCGAAACAGTCCACGCCAATATGGAAAAAATGTACCGCTACGTTGCATTGCGCAAAAAGCTTTTGGGCGTAGAGGAGCTTCATATGTACGACGTTTATACCCCCATCGTGGCAGACGCGGCTAACGAAATTTCCTACGACGAAGCCAAGGAAACGGTTTTAGAGGCATTAAAACCTATGGGCGAGGATTATATAAATCTTCTTAAAAAAGGCTTTAACGAACGCTGGATCGACGTCTACGAAAACGAAGGCAAGCGCGGCGGCGCCTATTCCTCGGGCAACGCCCGTCCCCACCCTTACGTTTTGCTTAACCATAAAGATAATTTAGATAGTATGTTCACTATCGCCCACGAAATGGGCCACGCGCTCCACAGCTATTACAGCACAAACAATCAGCCCGTTTGCACAGGCGATTACGTAATATTCGTGGCAGAGGTTGCATCCACCTGTAACGAAATTTTGCTTATGCGCCACCTGCTTTCCAAAACCACCGATAAAAAAGAGCGCGCATACCTTATCAACCATTTCTTAGACCAGTTCAAGGGCACCGTATACCGTCAAACCATGTTTGCGGAATTCGAGCTTCTAATGGGCAAAATGGCAGAAAACGGCGAAACCTTAACCGCCGATGCCTTGTCCCAAAAGTATTTAGAGCTAAATAAGCTTTACTTCGGCCCCGATATGGTATCCGACGATTTAATCGCTATGGAATGGGCAAGAATTCCTCACTTCTTCTACAACTACTACGTATTCCAATACGCAACCGGATTTTCTGCGGCAGTGGCTATTTCCTCCCGCATCCTTTCCGAGGGCAAGCCCGCAGTAGATGCATATAAAAAATTCCTTTCCGGCGGTAGCAGCACCGACCCTATCTCCTTGCTAAAAATTGCAGGCGTAGATATGTCCTCTCCCGAGCCTATTAACGAAGCTTTAAAGCTGTTCGACGAGCTTATTACCGAAATGGAAGAATTGTGTTAAAGTAAAATTAAAAAAATAGGAGCAATACTATGAAGAAGCTTTTGTTATTTCTTATAGCGGCGTTAATGCTTTTAACCGCCTGCACAAGCACTGCCCCTGATAAAAACGAAAACAGCAACGAAAATTCCTCTATCCCGCCCGAATCCGAATGGAATTACCGCACCTTAGTAAGCTTTGGCAAGCCCTATACTTCAACCTATCCCGCCAACGCAAACTATGCCGATTCCTACGGTCAAATGCTTACCGACGGCGAAAAAACAAACAACCTCGGCGCACATTATACCGACCCTTGTATGGTGGGCTACACAAACGATAACAGTATCCAAATCGATTTAGGCGAAAACAGCAAAAACGTAACCGAGGTTGTCGTTCGCAGCCTCGTAATCGATACCGACGGTGTAAAGATAATTTACAAAGCAAAGCTTTACGGCTCCTTCGACGGTGTAACCTTCGAAAACTTCGGCGTGCTGGATTTTATCAACACCGGCGACCAAACCGTTTCCGAAGCTGTTTGGGTGTTAGAAGAACCCACCGATTACCGTTATATCCGTGTGGATTTCCAAAAATCCGGCGGTGCCGCATTCTTCTTTACCGACGAAATAGAGGTATACGCCAACGTTCCCCCTGCCTATGCAGAGGATGCTGTAAAGCAAGCCTATAATGAAGAAAATATCGACCGCACCCAATGGAAAAAGCTTTCCACCAACAAAGGCGCAGTACCAAAGTTTTTTGCAAACCTTGCTTTAAACGCCGATTATAATTTAAAGGATTGCGATTTAGATGAACGCGCCCTTGATGAAGCTGTCAACGCTAACGAGGGCACAAAGCCCCGCTTAACCGATAACGACCGTACCGACCGCAGCTTTGCCGAACCCGTTTGGGTAGGGTTTAGAGCGCAGGCAGGGAAGACAGCTACCTTGGAATTTGATATGGACACCGCCGCCGATAACGTTTACGGCTTCAAGCTTCATTCCATTAGCGGTGTAAACGTAACACTTCCCGCTTATATCGATGTTTACGGCGCAAAGGGCAATAACGATTATTGCTTTATCGGCAGAATGTATGCCCCCGAAAATAAAATAAACTTCGTATATACCTTAGTACTTCCCGAATATATAAATATCGACCGAGTTCGCTTCCAATTCCCCAATACCGAAAGCTATATTTGGTTAGAGGAAGCAGAAATCCTTGCAGGCTATAACGAAGAACCCAACAACCGCCTGTTTCCAGAGCTTAATTTCCCCAAGGTAACCGAAACTATCCTTTGGGATTCTTCCGAAGCCGATTACGATACCCTAAATAACGTATTAAAGAATAAAGAATACCAAGCCTACGGTCTGTTCTATGATGATACCACTATTCGCGGTACCGAAGAAACCGCAGGCAACGATAAGCTTTTAACCGACGGCAAATTCGCAAAAACCACCTATTGCTACAGCGGCGATTGGTTCTTCACCCGCGGCAGCAGGGGTATAGAATTTATCTTCGATTTAGAAAAGCTTACCGCCATTTCCTCTGTAACCGTAAGCTATTTACAGCAGAGCGAATGGGGCATAAGCCACCC
>JAFYOG010000068.1 GCA_017560285.1 Clostridia bacterium | reverse complement strand
TTTATGCCCTTTTCGTTAAGGGGAAGGTTTATTGTTGCGCCGTTTATTTGGTTTGTGTTGCCCGTGCGGTTGGCGGTTCTGCCTATTAATGCGCCGAAATAGCAGGTGTGGTTAAGATATTCCTGCTTTGTATCGAACCCTGCGGTAAGCGAAATTCCGTATGCGGTTATGTTTTGAACCGTTGCGCCAAGGGTTAATATCGTTACAGAAAGATTATCGTTTTTTAAAATTACCTTTTCCATAATTTGCCCCCCTGCTTATTTTATTATAATTTTACTTTTGGGGCGGGCGGTTGTCAATAGCAGTTTTTGCAGTATTTTTAATATTTTTTTGCAGCGAGCAAAAAAAAAATTAAAAGTCGTACGATTTTTATTGACAATCACGTGATTGTGTGGTACAATCAAATCACAAGATAAGAAAAAACGGAAGGAGGCTATAATATGATCGACAGACTTCCCGGCACCACAATAGAGATTGCGGTACCGAATGCAGAGGCGGCCAAGAGTTTTTTGGACAACGCCTTTATCTGCGGAGGGCTGATGATGTCGCAGGTTGCCCGTTTGACGGGGCTTGAGCCTTATATCATACAAAACTGGGTTAAGAGAGGTTTTCTTCCGCCACCGCAAAAAAAACTTTATACTCAACGGCAGTTTTGCAGGATCGCGATTATCAACATGTTGCGCGAGACCATGCAGATAGAAAGGATAACCGGTTTACTTTCTTATATAAACGGCCGATTGGATGATGAAAGCGACGATATTGTTGACGACAGCGATCTTTATTTTTATTATATTTCGGCGATATGCGAAATTAAAAACGTTGTTATAGACGACAATGCTGTTGCAAACGCGGCAGAACGCGTTGTGGCGAATTTTAAGGAACCCTTCCCCGGCGGTAAGAAAAGGCTGGTTAAGGTCCTTGCGGTAATGATTAACGCTCATCTTGCGGCCGTGATGAAAAAACGGGCGGATGACATTCTTAATACTTTGGATTAAGTGTTAGTAATTTAGATTAGGAGGAATACATATGGCACAATGGTGGGAAGCTTTGGGCAGTACAGGACAGGTTTTTGCTTGTATTGCCATACCTGCTACGGTTATGCTTTTAATTCAGCTGGTGCTTACCTTTATGGGGTTTGGCGACGATACCGACAGCGATGCCGACGGAGACGCCGACGTTGATACAGCCGAAGACAGCGGATTTTTGGGCGGAGATTTACAGTTGTTTACCCTGCGTGGGTTTATAGCATTCTTCTCGGTTCTTGGCTGGGTAGGTACGATATGCTGCGGCGGAGGACTGCATTTGGCGGTTTCGATTTTGATAGCGGCGTTATCGGGCTTTGCGGCAATGCTTTTAATTGCATTTATTATGAAATGGTTAATGAGGCTGCAATACGACGGCACCGAAAACATAAAAGACGCATTGGGCGTAAGCGGAACGGTATATTTGCGTATACCGCCTGCACGTTCGGGTAAAGGTAAGATAAGCGCGGTTATTAACGGCAAGCTTTGCGAAAAAAGCGCCGTTACCGACGAGGAAACCACACTTGAACGGGGCGAAGAGGTTACCGTTATGGGGATTTCCGGCGAGGAAACGCTTATTGTAAGAAGAAAAAATCGAATTTAATTATTTTTAGATTGTTTTTATAAGGAGAACATTATGGGAACCAACACTATTATTTTACTTGTTGTTTTGGGCGCTTTGCTTTTCTCTTTGGTTATCTGGTTCTTCTCCAGATACAAGAAATGCCCCTCTGACAAGATTATGGTTATTTACGGTAAAGTAGGCAAAAACAAGGACGGCAGTTCCAGAAGCGCAAAGTGTATTCACGGCGGTGCGGCTTTTATCGTACCCGTCGTGCAGGCTTACGAATTTTTGGACTTGACTCCCCTTTCTATTCCCGTTGATTTAAAGAGCGCGCTTTCCAGACAGAACATTCGTATTGACGTACCCTCTCGATTTACCGTTGGTATTTCCACCGAGCCCAGCGTTATGCAGAACGCGGCAGAAAGACTTTTGGGCTTGCAGTTGGCGGAAATTCAGGAATTGGCAAAGGATATTATCTTTGGTCAGCTGCGTTTGATTATCGCTACAATGGATATTGAGGAGCTTAACACCGACAGAGATAAATTCCTTGAAGCGGTTAGCCAAAACGTGGAAGCCGAACTTAAAAAGATAGGCTTGCGCTTGATTAACGTTAATATGACAGATATCAGCGACGAAAGCGGTTATATTGAAGCTCTTGGTAAAGAGGCCGCCGCAAAGGCGATTAACGACGCAAGAAAGAACGTTGCGGAAAAGGAACGCGACGGTGCTATCGGCGAAGCAAACGCAAAGATGGACGAACGTGTTAACGTTTCCAAGGCGGATGCAGAGGCTATTCAGGGTGAAAACCTTGCAAAGACCGAGATTGCTATGTCTAACGCCGCGTTGCGCGAAAAGCAGGCAGAAGCGTTGAGAATTGCTACCTCGGCAGAAAAGATACAAGCCGCAAAGGCTTTGGAAGAAGCTTATGCCGCAGAACGAGAAGCCGAACAGGCACGTTCTGCAAGAGAAAAGGCTACCTTGGAGGCAGACGTTATCGTTCAGACCGAGATTAACAAGCGTCAGATTGAATTGGAAGCAGAGGCCGAAGCAGAAAAGATCAGACGCAGGGCGCAGGGTGAAGCAGACGCAATTTATGCGAAAATGGAAGCGGAAGCCCGCGGTATGGAAGAAATTTTGCGCAAGCAGGCGGCAGGTTTTGCCGAGATTGTTAAATCTGCCAACGGAGATGCGGATGCGGCGCTTAAGCTTTTGATTGCAGATAAGCTTGAAGACCTTATGAGAATTCAGGTTGACGCTATTAAGAATATTAAGATTGACAAGGTTACCGTTTGGGATAACGGCAACGGCGGCGGAAACGGCAAGACCTCTACTGCCAACTTTCTTTCCGGCTTAATGCAGAGCGTTCCCCCGTTGGAAGAAGTGTTTGCGTTAAGCGGTCTTACCTTACCCGAATTTTTGGGTAAGAAGGCAGAGGAAAAGACCGAAGCGGCAGAAGAAAACAACGTTGAACCCTTGGAAGCCGAAATTTTAGAACCCGAGGAATAAAAATTCAGTAAAATGCTCTCCCTGCAGCGGGCGGGGAGAGCAAAGACCTTTGCAAAGGTGGGATATTATGGTTATAGCAGGCAAGCTGGGAATGGTAGTTGCCTATTACTTTATGGCATCTATTATGGACCAAGTGTTTATGATGGTGTTCGGCAACGAATTTGTTAGCTTTATTTTTACTATGCTTTGCATTTGCGGTGCAAGCTGTGCCGTTAGATGCGCTAAAATTCACGGCAAGGAAATTACCAAGGCGCAAAGAGATTATTTTAGGTCCGGCTTTAAAAACAAGTTTCGCTACGTTTGGAAACAAAAGGATATTGCCATCGATTTAATTTTAGGCTTTGTAGTTTGCCTTGTGTTTACTGCCATACCCCGTTTGGCTACGGGCAGCTGTTATATGTTTTTCCATTTGTACAGCGCGCCTTATATTATGGC
Source organism: Clostridia bacterium (assembly GCA_017560285.1). Lineage (GTDB taxonomy): Bacteria > Bacillota > Clostridia > Oscillospirales > CAG-382 > Coliplasma. The sequence goes on along the minus strand of JAFYOG010000068.1, from coordinate 1,471 downwards.
TATTATATTCCCCTTGTTTGCGGGCGCCGATTTTTTGGTTTGGATTTGGGCGTATTATACCGCGTTTAGAACAAAGAAGGTGTATTAGATATGAAGACAATAGCAGAAGCATTACAGTATAATACCAAGCAAGAACGAAAGATTTTGATAAAGTTTATTTTGCTTTCCTTTTTATTGAGCACTGTTGCGGTTTTAACCTTGTTTTTTGCCGACGTGCCGAAAAAAGAGCTGTTGTGTTGGATTGCCCCTTTGGTTTTGGTTGCAGTTTTGGCAAAATATACAGGAGCGACCGTGTTTTTCACCAAGCGCAAGGTCGAGGGCGAGGTTATTAAGATTAACATTTACCCTATACGTGCAGGAAAGGTAAAAGGAGTTCATACATACGAATCTTCACGCGGCGACGGGTTAGAAGCGGAAATTATTATTAAAACAGATAACGGTGATACCGTATTGCGAGTATTCCCCAACGGCGACACGACGACAAGGCTTTGTATAGGCGACAGAGTTGCGTTTTTCAGGTGTATAGGACAGCCCGTCGTTATTAGAGGGCAGTATTTAAAATAAACCGAAAGGGGCTGTTTATATGAAAAAACATATCAAAAAAACATCAAATTACCTTATCCCTTTTATCGGCGGAATTTGGTTTGGTATGTTCATATATATTATTTTGAAAATACCTTTTGATATGATCTTTAAATGCGATTTTTGGGGAGACAGAATTTTTCTTTCGTTAACAATTATCATAAGCGCCGCTTTGCTGATGATGTTTTATTTAAAGCAAGTCGGATATAAAAGCGGAAAATGGGAATATAAAGAAATAATTATTGGTTTTTTAATAATATTCATTGCACAGCAGATTATTGTATGGTTAATTAACGGATATTTAGACCAGTTTACCGGCGGTGCAAAAACATTATGTAAGCTGTTTTGGCTTGGCAACAGCCCCGAAACCGCAGAGAGCGCCGTTCCCGCTTGGGGTTGCCACTTGGTTATGTTTTTAATTAACCTTACGGTATATTTGCCCATATCTGTTTACGGAAATTATTTAGGGGCAAAAAAGAGAGAAAAAGAACGAAAAAGTTTGGGTATTTGAAAAAACACATTCAGAACAAAGAAGGTGTATTAGATGTTTGAAGAAACCACTGCTGAAGAAAAATTAATATTTCGCAAACGATTGGCTTTTGTAGGGCGGTTGATAAAGATTTATTCGCCTATGATTATTATGGCGAACCTGATTTACTACTTCCCTTTCTTTATGACAAACGACACCTACTTTAGGTTTAGCGTTACCGCGCCCTATATTGGGTTAGGGGCGGCGGTAGTATTTTTGATGTACTATTCCCTGCAACGGACGGTTACGGTTTATAATAACGACCTTGCAGAGAAATTTATTTATACTAACCCGCGGTTGGATAAGCTTGGCAAAAAGGTTAGATTTTTGTTCTGCCAAAAGGAAAAGCTGTTGGAGCTT
>JAFYOG010000067.1 GCA_017560285.1 Clostridia bacterium | reverse complement strand
TTGTGCATCCACAGGGTCGTAAACGTTGTTAAAGGTGGGCTTGTTTTGGTCGGTAAGCGGTTCGCCGTCTATATAAACGGTAACGCTTGTCGTGCCGTCCAAATTATCGGTTACTTTAAAATCCAAGGTATAGCTTTGGGTATTTTCTTCCATACCGGAAATGCTCGTTGCAACCTCTTTAAGAACGTAAGAATAGGTATTGCCCGCCATTTCTGCAGGGAAATAAAGGTAAAAGCTTGCGTTACCGTTAATATCGGTAAGGTTGGAAACAAGCAACGCATCCTCGGAACCTTGTTCGTAAAGGGCAAAGCTAAAGCCGTTAAGACCGAAATTGCCTGTCATGGTCTTAATTACGTCAAGCTTAACCGATTCCCCCTGTGTGGGAGAATATAGGTTGTTAAAGCTTGCAGAAACAGTATATCTGTTGCCGTTTTTGGTTATGGTGGTGTTTTGAATATTTTCTGCCGATATAATTTCCAGCTTGCCGTCCATATCCATATCGGCAACGTTTATGCGGAACCTGCGGTCGGCGGTATCGTAGGTTACGCCACCTGCAGTTCCCACCGCTTCGGAAATTAAATATTGATAACTGCCTGCGTGGGAGTAGCTTTCGTTAAGAATAATGCTTGCGGTTTTATTTTGGGTTGCCGCATCTACGGTAATATTGCCAACCAAGGTGTTGGTTTCCCCTGCAAAGGGGTCGTAGCGGTAAAGGTTAAAGCTGTAGCTTTCGCCATCAAGCCAATCTCTGCCGCTTAAAAGCTTTTCTACCGAAATTTCGGCTTCTATGGCAACGGAATCGGGGGTGTAGCTGTTAACCAGGCTTGCCCTTTGTGCCGATGCCGATTGTATAATACCCGTTAATCCGGTGGAATTAACTGCATCAAGTGTAAATCCGTCGGGGATATTAATTTCGGTAACGGTATAGGTGGTTGTGCCCTCGGGCAGACCGTGAATCACCACCGATTCGCCGTGGGATAAGGTTACGGTAAATTTGCCGTGGGCATCGGTGGTAACCGAAGAAGTCGTTCCGTCGGGAAGAATAAGCTCGTAGCTTTGGTTCGCCATAATAATGGTGGGGTTAACAAGGCTTACCTCTGCGGTAAACTTAACGTTGGCGGGAACGGTATAGCTGTTTCCAAAGGGGTGTGTAACGGTTTTGGAAATTATAAGACTGCCCTCGGCGGCAATGGTGTTAACAAAATCTATATCGTCAAGGGTGTATTCCGCCACAACGCCTTCGGCGCCGCTTGCCGTCATATCGATACCGTTTTTATGAATGCTCTTTAGAACGTAATCGGAATGTAACGATTCGGTAACAACGTATTTTGTACCGTTGGGCAGGTCGGTAATATATGCGCTTTGACCTGCCTTTAGGTTAATTGTCATAACCCCGTTTGTAACGGCAACGTTGTTAATTTCGCCGTGGGTGCCGTCCAAAACGTCTGTCATAACAGGGTAGGATGCATCTAATCCAACGCCCTCGGGGGGTGTAAGCATAACCTTAAATTCAAAATTATCGTTTGCACCGGGCTCGGCTGCATCAAGGGTTTTAGAAATCTTTATACCCTGAACGGGTGTAAGAGTAATAAGACCGTTGTTGCCAAGGTTAAAGTATGCATCGTAGGATGCGTTTGTCTTTTGAACGTAGGGGTAAAGCGAAAAACCTGCCGATTTTGTAATATTTTCGGTTTTGGGAACCTCGTAGGTTTCGCGGTTTACAATAGGTGTGCCAATGGGAATAATCCAAGCGCCTTTGTCTGTATCATAAACCCTTTGGCTGAATGCATCTGCGTATATTTTAGAGTAATTATACAAGGGTACGTCGCTGTCTGCGGTAAATATATAATCGGCGTGATAATAGGTTGCATTAGGATTAAAATTGTAATTATCGTCGGTTACAGCAACGTATTGGTTGTTTTTATACTCGTAAATTATCGAATTTTCGGTAAAGTAATAAAGCTCGTTTTCTACCGAAGGGGTAAAGGTAACGTTGGTGGTTACGTGGCTTTCGTGGTCGGGGGCGGAAATATCAAAATGGTTGGTATAGAACTTACGGGTAACACCGTCGTCTGCCATATGGTGTGCATCGGTAATGCCGTGCAGGTTATAACGGTTAACGTTATCCATCAGCCCAACCTCCATAAGCAATCTTACGGGGGTGTTGGGGGTGCATTCAAGCTCTACGTCGGTGGCGCCCTCTATTTTATCGCCCTTAAGGGTAATGCTGTAGGTTATAAGAGGAACCAATGCGGCGGGAATCTTCCACAAAACCGTCTGTTTGCCGTTTTCGATGTTGGTTATAACTCTAAGAGTCATAAACATCATATCGCTTTCCTTAAGGTTGCCAACGTTTTCCCCAAGGAAGCCGTAGGATTTAACCTTATAAAGGGCATCGGCAGGGGCAGTGGTTTCGCCCTCGTTCCAAAATCCCAAATATTTACCGCCCGCCCCTGCATACCAGCCGATATAGCAGTGGGGGTCGTCTTCGCTGTAAATTAATTGCTTGCTGTTGTATGCGTTTGCAATCAGGTCGAAAACCTCGGCGTTTTCGGTAATGCCCAAGCGGGTTTTTACCGAATCTCTAAATTCCAAACCAAAGTCGGTGGGGTTTTCTATGGTGCCCATGCCGTCAATGCTAACGGCATCCGATAAACGCTTGCCGGAATAAAGGGTATCGCCCATAATAATACCAAGCACCTCTTTAATCTCGGTATGCTCGCCAAGGGTATCCTCGAAGGTAAGATAACCCGAAAAATCGGGGTTACCGCCCTGCAAGTGGGTGGGATAATAACGGGATTGAAGAATAATCTCGTCGATAATGGTATCGAATACGGTTAAAAAGTCCTTTTCGTTTTGGGCAGGGAAGTATTTATCA
>JAFYOG010000008.1 GCA_017560285.1 Clostridia bacterium | reverse complement strand
GTGGCAGGCTGCCAAGCCAAGCCCAAAAGCCGCACTGCGGAATTTTATCACGGCATCAATTACGATAGCTATTATTACAAGGCTACCGTTACCAAAAACAACAGCACCTATACCTATACACAGGCAATAAAGGACGGCACCGAAACCACTATCGAGGACCACCAGTACGACGAATACGATAAATACGTTATCACCCAAGGCAACCTTATGCACATTTTGGATAACGATAATAAACGTTACAATACGTTGCAATCCAACAACATAACCCACTTTATGTTTTCTGATAACGAGTATACCGATTTTAATTACCCCGAAAGCGATAAATTGGTTTACGTATCCGATAGACCCTATAACTGCGAAAGCTTTAATACCGTTGACAGCAAGGGCAACGTGGTTGGCAGTATAAAATATTATTTCGAGCTCGAGGGCGACCTTGCCGCTATTGAATGGTACACCGGCGAAAATATCACCGCATTGCTTGTTATGATAGAACATTCCGAAACTATCCCCACCACCGTTTATACCGCAATCCCCGAGGGCTACAAAGCAGGTACCTTCAGTACCGAGCAGGAATTTGACCCTTGGGAAGATTTGGAATAAAACAAAAAATAAAAAGGAGTTTATGTTATGAAACGCAGCCTTATCCTTTTGCTTGCCGCATTAATGTGCATTTCGGTCTTTGCAGGTTGCAGCAAAACCGAGCCCGATCCCGATAACGCAAGCACCCCCGCAGACGAATCCTCTAAAGCAGACGAAAGCGAAGAAGAAATGAAAGAACCTATGCCCGAATATTGGGGCTTTAACGATTACGAAAACTTTAAAAACCCCGGCGCGCCGGAGGAAATTAAGACCCACCCCACAAAGGTTACCAAGTTAACCGATAAAAAGTATCAGTTCCAGTGCGATACCGATGCAGGTATAATGACAGTTACCTTAGAACAGCGCCCTTGGGGTATGTTCAACCTTTGGGCTTGGAACCTAAAGGATAAATCCGGCAAGCTTCACACCTTCCTTGTGGGCGCTACCGATCTGGAATACGTTTTCCGCACCGTAACCCCTTCCGGTAAAACCGCGTTCACCGGCGGTAACCACGGCAGCGAAGCGTTCTTGTCTTTAGATTTTTATAACGCCGAAACCGGCGAAAAGCTTGACCTTCAAAAAGGTAAAACCGTAACCGTAAATTCCTTGCATATTATCGAAAAAAGCAAATTGCTTTGGATTCCCGATAATAACGGCGACAGCATTTCCGATTATGACGGCGTAATAGTAAAGGAATATACCGATGCCGACGTATACGCCAACGTAACCCGTAAATATACCATCACAGGTCCTCAGGTAAAGCTTAATACCGATTTCGAATATGTTAAGGATACACAGCATTCTTATTCCTATTACGCAATGTTCCCCATCAGCAAAAAATACGGCTTGTGGTGCGATATGATCGACCGCGACGGCAACCTTATAAAAACTATCGAAACCCTAAAGGTAGGTAAAGCCGATTATTCCGGCCCCCAATACAGCGGTAACGCCGCAACCCGCGTTGTGCTTTACGGCCATGCCGACCCCAGATATCAGTTCGATATCCGTATAAACACCCCCACCGATTCCTTGGCAAACTCCAAGAACGAATTTAAAACCTCTATTTGGGATATGAACACCAGCGACAACAAGGTGTACTTCAGTAAATATCCCACCTACGGCACCGAAACCGTAAAGGCAGGCACACAGTTCCATACCGAAACGATATGGCTGTTTAATTTCGTGCCGGATGCAAAAGCCCCCGAAGGAAGTCAGATATCCAAGCCCTTCGAGGAAACTGCACCCAAGGGTACCTTGGTATCCGCCGGCAAGCCATACACCATTTCCGAAAGCGGAATAGGCTATGCTCAATATACCGCAAACCTAACCGACGGCAAATGGGTTGACGGCTTAACCTACGATAACAAATGGTTCGGCTTCTGCTCGGTTGCAGGCAGCAACACCGCAGGCAGAGTAGGCAGCGCAGTTTTAGACCTTGGCGAGGAAACCAACCTTTCTGCAGTGCGCGTTCGTATCTGTAACGGCGGCGAGGCAGGCATTGCCGCCCCCGCAATGGCAAAATGCTATATCTCTTCCGATGGCGAAACCTTTACCGAAGCAGGTGAATTTCCCATTAACGACGTTGCCAACGCAACCTATTGGTCCACCATAAACGATATTAACAAAACCGCCCGCTACGTAAAATTCGAATTTACCTTGGCGGCAAGCTTTGTGTTCGTTAACGAAATCGAAGCCTACGCAAACTAATATAGAGAAATATAAAGGACGGGCAACACCGTCCTTTTTTCTTTAAAAACTTTAATGAAATTAAACAAAAAAATATTACCCCTATTGATTTATTTATATCAATATGATATAATAACTCCGTTAATGGGGGCGTAATCCCCAAATAAAATACAAAAGAACCATTAAGGAGTGTGTTCAAATGAAAAAACTTTTAGCTATCCTTCTCGTTCTTGTGTTTGCTTTCTCCGTTGTAGCTTGCGGCGGCGAATCTGCTGGCACTTCCGACGACAAATCTGCCGATTTTGGCAACAATTCCGTTGACGAACCTTCCGAAGACGAATCTTCCGCTGACGTATCCGACGATACTTCCGCCGATACTTCCGACGAAGGCAACGATGCTCCCGCATTGGAAATGATCTCTCAGTTCATTACCTGGAAAAACGCATTCTATAACGGCGGCATCGTAGGTACCACCGCTTACGATTTGACCTCTCTCTTCCTTCACAAGCTCAACGCATCTGTTGAAGCAGGCGAAAACGGCGTGTTCACCCGCGCTTACGGCACAAGCATCAAGGACGAAGGTCAGGATTATGCCGAATTCGCAGTAGTTGTATTCGAATACAACCACGCTCTCTTCGGCTACGTAAAGACTTCCTTCGCAGCAGTTGGCTCTGCTAACGCAGAAACCGCTATCCCCGAAGACGGCTTTGTAGCTGTTATCCACAGCGATAACGAAGGCCAGATTTCCGCTATCGAAGCACTTAGCGAAGAAACCGTTTTCTTCCCCAAGGGCTTTGCTGTTAACACCGAACTCGATGCTACCATCAATTCCGCTGCAACCGCTCCCGTTCTCGACGGTAACGTTACCGAAGAAGAATACGGCGCAGCTATTTGGGACCTCAACCCCGACAGCAAGCTCGCTTGCTACGGTCAGTTCGAAGCTGGCAACTACAACGCAACCGCTAAGGTATACCTCACCTACGATGCAGAAAAGCTTTACTGCGGTATCATCGTTAAGACTCCCGACCACTTCTGCGACCTCGCTGCAGACAATGCAGTTGGTATGTGGGAAAAGACCTGCATTCAGTTCAACATCTGCTCTGTTGACCCCAGAGGCGATTATATGATGGAAGGCAAGTGGGATCAGGACGGCGGCGTTCACGATGCAGCTAACTCCAACATCCTTCGTCAGATGGGCGTTGCAGTAAACAACGACGGCGAAAGCCTTAAGACCCCCTTCTTCTGCATCAACCAGATCGACAACATGGAAACCTTCAACGTTCGTAACAACGAAACCCAGACCACCGTTTACGAATTTGCTGTTCCGTGGTCCGATATCGGCTTGGAAGGCGAAACCTTCGTTGCAGAAGCAGGCACCGTATTCGGCTTCTCCATTTCCGTTAACTCCGGTACCGCAACCAGAAAGTTCCAGACAATCACCCTTCGCGATGGCGGCGGTATTATCGGTACCAACGACTGGACCAAGATCCCTGCTATCACTCTTGGCGAATAATTTATAGGTTACATCTAAACAGAGGTATTTGCAATGAAAATCGGCGTTAGCCTTTACAGCTTCCACGATTATGGTTTGGAATCTAACCTTGGCATAAAGGGCTGTATAGATAAAGTTAAAGAGTTTGGCGGCGAAGGTGTAGATTTCGTAGAAACCCACGGTTTCGAAAACGACCTTCAAGGCTATATATCCTATGCAAAGGATATTGGGGAATACTGTAAAACAGTTGGAATCGCGCCCCTTTGCTTCTGTATCGGTGCAGATTTTCTTAACAAGGATCTTGATACCGAAATAGAACGGGTTAAGGGCATGGTAGACGTTGCCGCAGCATACGGTTGCCCCGTAATGCGCCACGATGCTACCCCCGGCTATCCCAACACTGTTAAAACAGGCAGAAGCTTCGATGCTGTCCTTCCCATACTTGCAAAAGCATACCGCGCAGTAACCGAGTATGCCGCAACCAAAGGGGTAAAGACCTGTATCGAAAACCACGGCTTCTTTGCGCAGGACCCCGAACGTGTAGAAAAGCTTATTAACGCCGTTAACCACGAAAACTTCGGTGCTCTTGTGGATATAGGCAACTTTGCCTGCTCCGATGCCGACCATGCATATGCAGTAGGCGTTATGGCGCCCTATGCATTCCATGCCCACGCAAAGGATTTCCACAAACGCAACGGCTCGTTGGATAACCCCGGCGAAGGCTGGTTTATGTCCCGCGGCGGCAACTATTTGCGCGGTGCAATCATCGGTCAGGGCGACGTTCCCGTTCGTCAGTGCATCGGTATTCTTCAGCGCAGCGGCTACGACGGATATCTAACCATCGAATTCGAGGGTATGGAAGACGCGCTAAAGGGAATTCGTATCGGCATTGCAAACCTAAAACGTTTTATAACACAATAAACGAAGGTATGGGGCGCCTTGTGCGCCCCATCTGTATATAATAATTATGAGTAAAAGTTCAAGCACCCAATCCCGCAAAATGCGGCTGAAAAAAATAATAATCATTTTCGCCTCGGTGCTTGCACTTCTTTTGGCGTTCGTGTACGTTGCCCCGTATGTAATTAACCTTTTGCAATCGGGCAATACCCAAAGCGACGAATACGAAGATTTAAGGTTCTTCCCCGTAGAAGAGGGAAAGAACGTTTTGGAAGACCCCTTATACCGCACCTTGGATAGCAGTATTTATTATACCCGCTATGCCGAAACTATAGCCCTTAACGAGCAAAACATAGAATCTGCCCACCCCTCGGCGCAGTTCTTTTATAACTATTTCAACTGTATAAAAAACGGCGAATATCAGCTCTATTCCTCGTTTTATACCAACGAATGCTACAACCACAAAAATTTTAACCGCCCTAACAGCTTTACAACTCAGGGCTTATATGATATAAATATAAAGCTCCACAGCATCACCGTGGATAAAGATAAAAACCAAGCTACCGAAACCTATACGGTCAGCTACCGAATTTTCGAAAACAACGGCACCTACCGCAAGGACGTCCTTCCCGATGAACTTTTGGTACGTGTATTTGAAATAAAAATAGACAACGGCAATATAAAAATTTGCAACGTTGGCTTTGCTTCCAAAAAATAACTCATACGGAGTGATATTATGGCGATTAATTACGAAAAAGAAATTGCGGAATTCGAACGCAGAATAAAAGAAATAAAAGCCAAATCCTACGAGCTTTTGGGCACTCTAAACGCCGAGGTTCGCGCCATCCGCGACCGCGACCCCGCCGCCCGCAGCAATGCCGAGGTATTGTTGCTTTACCCCGGCTTGCACGCGCTTATCGCCCACCGTGTTGCCCATGCATTGTATAATAAAGAACAGTTTTTTGCCGCCCGCGCGGTAAGCCAATGGTCCCGTAACCGCACCGGTATCGAAATCCACCCCGCCGCCCAAATCGGCAAGGGCTTGTTTATCGACCACGGCTGCGGCGTTGTAATAGGCGAAACCACAATAATCGGCGACAACTGCACCATTTATCAGGGTGCAACCCTTGGCGGTACGGGCAAGCACGTTGGTAAACGCCACCCCACTATCGGCAATAACGTTATGATCGGCGCAGGCGCAAAGGTTCTGGGCCCCGTAATAATCGGCGATAATTCCAAGGTAGCCGCAGGGGCGGTAGTGCTAAAGGATATCCCCGAAAACTCCACCGCCGTAGGTATACCCGCCCGTGTTGTACGGGGCAAAACGGTGGAAACCGAGCAAACCTTAGACCAACAAAACGTTCCCGACCCTGTTTCTCAAGAGCTAAACGCCCTCCGCGAGCGTATAGCCGAGCTTGAAAAAAAGTTCGAGGAAAAATAACAAATTGCAAAGAGGCGTAAAAATGAAAAAAATAATTGCTGTTTCATTGATTTTATTATTGATGCTGTCTGCTATACCTGTATTTTCGGTATCTGCCGAGGAATACACCGTAGTTTATGACGGCACTGTAAGTTATCGTGGAAGTGATCTTATAACTACCGTTGTTATTGCCGACGGCGTAACAGCAATTTCCGATAACGCATTCGAGGAATGCTCTAATCTTACCACTGTTATCATTCCCTCAAGCGTTACAAAAATAGGGGAAAAAGCGTTTAATAATTGCAATAACTTAACAAACGTTAATATCCCCGAAAGCGTTACCTTTATCGGTTATAAGGCGTTTTATTATTGCACAAGCCTAACCAACGTTGTCATTCCCAACAGCGTAACATATATGGAAGATGCTGTATTTTTGGGTTGCAGCGGTCTAACCTCCGTAGTTTTGTCCGAAAATCTAACTAAAATAAGCGCGCACACCTTTCATAACTGCATAAATCTTCAAAATGTTATAATTCCCGATAAAGTTACCGAAATTGGTGAAAAAGCCTTTAAGGATTGCTCTTCTTTTACCGAAATCGTAATTCCCGATAAGGTAAGAAATATCGGGTCTTTGGCATTTTCCGATTGTTCAAAGTTGGGCACCGTAACTCTACCCAAAAGCCTAAACACAATCTACGAAGATACGTTCGACGGCTGTACCGGGATAAAAACTATCCGTTGCTATGCAGATAGCTATGGCGAAGACGTAGCTGAATTTCTCGGTGTATCGATAGAGTATTTACAGGATGTCAATGAAAGCTACCCCGATGTAAGCTACCCCGATGTAAGCTATCCCGATGTAAGCTATCCCGATGTAAGCTATCCCGATGTAAGCTATCCCGATGTAAGCTATCCTGATATAAGCATCCCCGATATAAGCATCCCCGATATAAGCATCCCCGATATAAGCATCCCCAACGTAAGCATCCCCGATGTAAGTATCCCCGATATAAGCATCCCCGATGTAAGCATCCCCGATGTAAGCATTCCCAATGTAAGCATCCCCGACGGAGTGCTTCCCGACGGCATCAACCCCAACGATTTTCCGATAGAAAAGGATAATACAACCGAAATATTAATTCTTGTATTAATCTTCCTTTTAATCGGCGCGGTCGTTGCTATTGTTCTAATCCTAAAGCATAAATCTAAATCCCAAAAATAGTATAAAAAAGGAAAAGGTATGCTGCTAAACAGCATACCTTTTTTGTTTGAATGCTAACTACAAAGCCTTTAACAGTGCCAAAACACTGTTAAATCGGTTGTCGGGGTTAATATCGGTGCATTTCTTAACAATTCTGCCAACCTTGCCCTTGGCAAGCTTTTGGCTTGGGTGCACACCCGTTGCCATAACGTTAATTAAAACTCCTATGGCATAAATATCCGACCGCGCATCGCATTCCGCAACCCCCAATTGCTCGGGTGAAGCATAACCCACCGTGCCCATAACTACGGTGTCTTTTATGTTTTCGGCTTTGCGAACGGTATTAAAATCTATAAGCACAACTCTGCCGTCGCTGCCTATAATAACGTTGTCGGGCTTTATATCGCGGTGTACAAAGCCGTTCCCGTGCAGAATATCCAATGCGGTGCAAATTCCCGAAACAACCTTTTTAATACCGCCGAAATTATATTTTCCGCTTTCCAAAACCTGCGTAACGGTAATACCCTCTATAAATTCCTCTAAAACTATCTGCCCGTCATCGCAGGCAATAACGTCGTATATCAGGGGCAGGTTATCACAGCTTATATTAAGCAAAAACTTATAAATCTCGGCATTATCAGGCAGGCTGTGCAAAACCATATCCTTGCCTAATTTTTTATGCCGTAACCTAATTACCTCGCAGCCGTTCTTTTTGCTAAGCACCGTTACCAAGGAATATAACCGAAAGATTTGTTCAATATATTCTTCTCTTTTCATACACCACACCTCATTCAAACACCAATGTGTAAGTACCGTTGGGGTCGGAACATATTACAGTAGCCAAAAGAACGCCCGATTTACCGGGGTGCACGCCCGCGTCGGGCTCCATGGGTTCATATTTGGAAGTGCCTTGCGCTACTCCCAAAAAGCTTACGTTGGGGCAGTGGAAGGTGGTTTCGGAAGAGATATTTGTAAATTCAAAGATGAAACTGATTTTCCATTGGCCGTCAACTGTCTCTTTAATTCTATATCTGCCGTGAGTGATTTCAAAAGTACCGTCTATAACGGTAGGAAATTCCGGACATATAATGGTAGTGGTGGCGCTCACATCACAATCAAAACATTTAGGGGTATCAACACAAAGCTCAAAAGAATGGCCAGTTGGTTGTATTTCTTTACGCTGAAGAGTAACAAGACCGCATAAAGAACAGTAGTTTTTAGCGGTAAAACCACTTTGAACACAGGTGGAGTCGTAACCCATTTCCGTAACAATATCATGCTTTTCAGAGCCCCAGGTGAAGGATTCGGTGCCCTTTTCTCCGCAGGTACACGAATAATAAAAAGTAGCGGCATTGTTGCAATCTGCTTCGGTTTTCAAATATTTCCCCCAGGCAACCTGCTCCGTAAAGCTGTGCTCGTGGGGTACAGAGGTAGCATCCGAAGATTCGTCCGAAGATTCGTCCGAAGATTCCTCTGACGATACGTCGCTTGAATTATCGTTAATAACAGGCTTGGAAACCTCGGTGGAATTATCAGAGATATCCTTGGAATTATCCTCTGAATTATCGTTAATAACGGGCTTGGAAACCTCGGTGGAGTTGTCCGAATTTTCCTTGGAATTATCGTTTGAATTATCGTTAATAACGGGCTTGGAAACCTCGGTGGAGTTGTCCGAATTTTCCTTGGAATTATCGTTTGAATTATCGTTAATAACGGGCTTGGAAACCTCGGTAGAGTTATCCGAAACGTCCTTCGAATTATCGTCGGAGTTGTCCTCTATCACAGGCTTGGAAACCTCGGCGGAATTGTCCGAAAAATCTTCAGAAGTAGGCGCTTTCGATTCGTCAGTTGCCCCTGATTGTTCGGTGTTCGAAGACGGCGCAGAGGACGTAAATTCAGAATGGTCAAAAGACTTGTCGTCGGTTATCGCATCCATCGAAGACGGTTGCGAAGTTATATGACTTTCATCCTCGGGCGCCCCCTGCAGGTTGGTTAACAGTAACACCAAAATCAAAACCGCTATCGGAACAATCGGTATCCAATAAAGTCTGTTCTTTTTATGCGGTATAATCTGCTCTTTTACGTTCAGTGTCTGCATACAATACAGACAAAATTGCGCAGAATCCTCAATGTCGGCATTACAAAACGGACATTTTTTCATCCTAAGGTCTCCAAATCATATTTATACAAAAGCTCGTTTACCTCTACAACCGATAGCCCGTTGCAAATCCCATAAAGAACCACGCTGTCAAAGGGTAGCTTTGCGTAAAGCAGGCTGTACCCCGCGCACTTTAAAAGCCTTTGTACCTCGTCTATGTTCAAACCCATACCAACAGCCAACGCCAAAAGCTTGTTACGCTCGGGCACGCGAACGCCCGAAAAAATCTGGTAAGCGTAAATCTCGTTTAATTCCGATTTCCGTATAACCGCAGATTTTTTTAACCCCTTTTCTTCCAAAAGCTCTGCCAAAAGGTTGGCAAGGTTGCCGCTTACAAAATAATCCTTATTCTCGTTATAAAAGCTTTTAAAGCTGTCCGAGAGCATAAGCTCCTCTACAATCCTTTGGGTGTCCTTTTCCATAACGCATTTCCTTTATGTTTTTTATAATAATAACACATCTGAAAAAATATTTCAACTATGCTTTCTGCATAGGACTTTTTATTTTTGGGGCTGTATAATTATAAAAAATACATTTTGGGGGCATTATGACAAAATTAAACAGGCATAACTACGTTACCGATTTTGCCGATTATAAAAATATCGTTATTCCAAAGGATTGCGTGGGAATTTCTCCCGATGCTTACGAAAGCCTGTGTATATTTGCAGACGAAAGAGAAACTATCACCGTCGAGTCAGGCAACCCTATATATAAATCAATAGGTAATTGCCTTGTGGATACAACCCAAAACAGTGTGGTTTTAGGCTGTTATAACAGCACAATACCTGCCGACGGCAGTATAAAAACCATCGACCACCACGCCTTTAGCGGTATTTGCGGTATGGAAAGCGAAAACCCTTGCAGATTTACATATATAAAAATCCCCCAAAGCGTAGAGCAAATAAAGCATCACGCATTCTCTGATAGCGGATTAACCTATATAGACCTTCCCCAAGGCTTAAAAGAAATAGGAAATATGGCGTTTATGCTAACCTCGTTAGGCAGCGATAACCAAAGAATAACCGTTCCAAACACCGTAACAAATTTCGGTATAGGTGTTTTTGCGGGGTGCAAGAGCCTAAAACGGCTTCGCTTTTCCGAAAACGAAATCTACAAATCCGAAAGCGACTGTATTTATAATAAGCAAACCAAAACACTGTTGGCGGTACATTGCGGAGCCTTTGCCGAAATATTGCCCTGCGAAGCAAATATAATAGCCCCTTTAACCTTTATGGGTCAAAACAAAAAAGCAGAATATTATATACCCGAAAATTATACCGAAATAAAGGTATCGCCCTTAGGTCTGCCAAAGATAATAGAATTCCCCGTAACCATCGTTGCAAAGCAGGGAAGCTATGCCCACCGATTTGCCATAGAGCAGGGTATAGACTATAAAGAATGGAAATAAAAAAGGGAAGCAGTAAACCTACTTCCGTTCCTTTTTATCAGTTTCGCCAAGCAAATAATCCACGCTGGTGCCGTAAAACCGCGCAAGCTTAATTAATATAGCGGTGGGAATATCGTTTTCCCCCGTTTCGTATTTGCTGTATCCCGTTTGGGACATTCCCAACATCTTTGCAACTTGGGTTTGGTTCAAATCCTTATCCTCGCGCAAATCCCTTATACGTTTATACATACTAACGCCCCATAAGTTTATCAACAATATTATACAACATTATACATTAGCCTAAAACAGAGCATTGACAAATAACCTAAAATAGGTTAAAATCTTTAAAGATAACCCATAATATACAAATGCAAAAGGAGATAACTAATGAAAAAAGTATTATTGGCGGTTTTATGCACCATGCTGTTGTCAACTTTGTTTTCTGCCGTAGTTGCCTCGGCAAACGATGCGCGCAGCAGTACTGTCGGTGCTTATACGCCGGACAAGTGCGATTATTGCAATGGCAATGGAACAACAACCAAATCCAATTCATGCACACAATGTTACGGTTCAGGGGCCATAAAATCCGGATGTTCTAAATGCGGCGGCGACGGCTACGACGGTTATTATACCGAAACCCAAAGTTGTTCTACCTGTAGAGGTACCGGTAGGACAACCAAAACCGAATATACATCAAGAACCTGCAGTAGCTGCTCGGGTGCCGGAAGTTGGAGACGTTGCGGTATTTGCGGTATCGAGCTTAACTCTTATCAGTCCAAGTGCTATTATTGCACCTACGGTGTAACACAACACGTTACCTGTTCCAGCTGCAACGGAAAAGGAACCCGATATGAAGCAACAGGTACAACCACTGTAGATTGCCCCACTTGCAGCGGTGATGGTTATAGGGAAGTCAGTGTTTCGAAAAAATGCACGTCTTGCAGCGGCAAAGGTTATTTCTCTAATACCTGCGGCAACTGCACAAACGGTTATGTAACCACTTCCCAAAAATGCTCGACCTGCTCCGGTTTCGGGGTAAAAGCGCATACGATTGGTGATATCGACGGTCGCAGCGGCGTTACCGACGGTGATGCAGTGCACCTTTTCTACCACACCGTAACTCCGGGTGATTATACTTTAAATCAGTATTGCGATTTTAACGGCGACGGCACGGTTAGTGAAAAGGATGCAACCCATCTGCTTTATCATACCTTCTTGCCCGACCTTTATCCCATAAATTAAAAAAGAGAGATTAAAATGAAAAATACGTTATGTATATTAATATGCTTGGTTTTGACGTTAGGTCTCTCGGTTGCCGCATTTGCGTCAAACACCGTTGTTTCAATTAATCCTTCACAGACCGAAATTAAAGACGGCGCAACAACATTTACGGTAAGCCTCAGCAATGCGCCCTACGTAACCTCTGCTCTGGTTAATATAACGCTTGACGATGGGCTTTCGCTTGTTTCCGGCCAATGGGAAAATAAGGGTGTTATTAACGATTTTGCCGTATCTAACGGGTACGGAGTAATAGCATTTTCGGAAAAAACCTCGTTAAACGGTACCGTTTTCAGCTTTACGGTAAAAGGGAACTCCCCTTCAAGCGAACAAAAGATCCAAGTTAGTTTTAAATTTAAAAACGGCTCGTCAAACGTGGGTACGGCTTCTGCAACCACAACCGTAAACGTTATGTGCAAAGCACATTCTTTTTCCGAATGGACCGCCACGAAAACACAGTCTTGTACGGAAGCAGGCTCGATATCAAGAAGCTGCGTTGTTTGCAAATATACCGAAACTCAAGATATACCCGCAACGGGACACGCTTATGGCGAATGGCAGGTAAATGTCCAACCCAACTGCTATTGGGAAGGTATGCAAAAGCGCGTTTGTGCCACGTGCGGTATGACAGAAGAAGAAATAATGCCCAAAACCGAACACCTTTTCGAAGAACAATGGACCGTCGTATTAAGTCCTACATGCTATTCGGACGGTTTGGAAACGCGGGCGTGTACCATATGCGGCGATACGGAAGAAAAAATAATATATAGCACGCACACTTACGATGACAACTGGATTATTCAATCAGAACCAACCTGCTGTTTTCAAGGTTGTCAAGTGCGTTACTGTATAGAATGCGGTTCCGTGCCGGAATACGTATATACAGGTAAGCTCGACCACAATTTTATTTTCGATTACATAATCTTCGATTCAACCGAAATCGAAACGGGATCGATGCAGGTTGTCTGCGAATATTGCGGAACGACTCAAATCGTAGAAATTCCCGTAAAGGCACCTAATGAATACGATACGGACACAAATTATAGCGACGATCTTTCGCATCCCGATCCCGAGTACGGCAGAGGGGATCCTATTCCTACTCCGGATGAATATGTCTCCAAAGACGATAATACCACGCTTTACGTGGTAATAAGTATTATAGCGGTGCTTCTCGTAGGCGCAGGCATTGCGGTTTTGTTGATATTTAAAAAGAAAAAATCTTCCGATCCTATAAACGACACAGAACCCTATGAATTCGAGAATCCCGAAGAATAAACTAAAAAAATAAAATTATCTATTGACATTCGCAACTGTTTGTGATATATTTTACTTGTTGCGAATATGCGCCGCTAGCTCAGCTGGATAGAGTAACTGGCTACGAACCAGTAGGTCAGGGGTTCGAATCCCTTGCGGCGTGCCAGAAGCAGACGGGTTT
>JAFYOG010000066.1 GCA_017560285.1 Clostridia bacterium | reverse complement strand
GGCTTTTCCACCGCCGCTACCGAGGCGTTAATCGTCGGAACTCCCGTTTGTACGGTAGAGGTTTCGGGTATGAAGGAAATGCTTGGGGAAAACAACGAGTACGGAATCGTAACCGAAAATAACGAAGATGCTCTTTACGAGGGCATAAAAACACTTATCGAAAACCCAACCCTGCTTGCCGATTATAAATCAAAAGCAAGCCTGCGCGCACAAAAATTCTCTACTACCGAAACAGTAACCGCAGTCCAAAATATGCTAAACAGCTTGTAAAAAGGAGCCAATATGTACAGCTTCGATAAGATAAAGTTAATAATATGGGATATGGACGAAACCTTCTGGAATGGTACTATTACAGAGGGCAACGTGGTTATTCCCGAAGAACATAAGCAACTGATACTTTCGCTTACCGATGCAGGTATTGTAAACTCCATTTGCAGTAAAAACGATATTGAACCCGTTAAATGCGTACTGGAACAAGAAAATCTTTGGGAATATTTTGTGTTTCCTTCGATAAACTGGGAGGCAAAGGGGAATCGAGTTAAGCAATTAATAGCTGATATGCAACTCCGTTCGGAAAACGTGCTTTTTGTTGATGATAACGCTTCTAATTTAGGGGAAGTGAAATATTTTTGCCCTGAAATCATGGCAGAATTGCCTACTGTTATTCCGCAGTTAATAAACGACGCTTCTTTCGCAGAAAAAAAGGATGTTTCGCATAAGCGTTTAAAACAATACAAAGTGTTGGAAGAGAAGCATATCCAAAAAAACAACTATTCTTCCAACGAAGAATTCCTTTTTGAAAGCGGTATCAAAGTAGACCTCGGAGAGGATTGTATAGATCAAATCGATAGAATTCAGGATTTGGTTATGCGTTCCAACCAATTAAACTTTACGAAGCTAAGAAGCAGCAAGGAAGAACTTATAGATCTTTTTAACGACAAAAGCTTTAAGTGCGGATACGTTTCGGTTTCCGATAAATTTGGAGATTACGGCATAACAGGCTTTTATGCCGTAAAGGATAACAACCTTAAGCATTTTGTGTTTTCCTGCCGTACGTTGGGTATGGGTATCGAGCAATACATCTATAACCTTCTTGGTAGACCCAATCTAGCCATTGTTGGCGAAGTAGTAAGCGATTTGTCAATGCAGGAATTGCCAAAATGGATAAATGTCGATTCGACATCAACTAACGCTAAAAAACTAGAGGTTAACAATTTAGAACAGCACCAGGTGCTTATAAAAGGCCCCTGCGATTTGTTTCAGGTGTTCCCATACATTGCAAACCCCGAACTTTTCGATACGGAATTTACATATGTTACAGATACGGGATTAACCGTAGAAACTACGGGTCATACCACACATATTGTAGAATCCCATCGCTTGTCTAAAGAACAAAAAGAAAGAGTAATTTCCGAGGTTCCGTTTACAGACATAGGGATGTATTCTGATGCGTTATTTACAAATCAATATAAGGTTGTAATTATAAGTATTCTTGCCGACGCGAACTTAGGCGTATATCGTCGTAAGGAAACAGGAGAACGCTTGGCCATAATGGAATATATTCATCCTCTGACCGATAAAGAGAGCTACGAGGGCATTATTTCAGGTGAATATCCTCATTCGGGCTTCGATTTTACAAAAGATATTTTGGATGAATTTGCTTCCAAATACGAATTTTTGGGAAGAAATACAGCGGACGATATATTAGACAATTTAAAATATATACGCAAGAATTTGGCAAGTGATTGCTTGTTAGCGATAATGCTGGGCGGAGAACTGTATTACGAAAAAAATACGTTCGAGGCATATAAAGACAGACATATAGTACACAAAGAAATAAACGCTAAAATTCGCAAGTGGGCAGCAGAAGAATCCAACGTAAAGCTAATAGATGTAAATAAACATTTGATAGATCAAAGTAGCTTTTACGACCACTTTAATCATTACACAAAGCCTATATATTACAAATTGTCGGGCGAGATAGTAGATATCATTAACTCCCATATTGGAATGTCCATAGGCAAAAAATCCAAGCTTACAATGTTAAAAATACGAATTAAAGAAATGTTAGCGCCTCTATATTACAAACTTACAGGTAAAGGCAGGAAACAAAAATGAGTATTCCAAAAATCATTCACTATTGCTGGTTCGGTCATAATGAGAAACCCGAATTAGTTCTTAAATGTATCGAATCTTGGAAGAAATATTGTCCCGATTACGAGATTATCGAATGGAACGAAGATAACATAGATGTGAATTTTTGTTCCTATTCAAAACGAGCATACGATCAAAAACGCTGGGGCTATGTTCCTGATCCGTTGAGAATGAAAATTATTTACGAAAACGGCGGTATATATTTGGATACTGATGTAGAATTAGTGCGTAATTTGGATGGACTTTTGGAAAATGCGGCTTGGTTTGGTTACGGCACTGCAACAGAGGTGAATACCGGATCTGGTTTTGGCGCAGAAAAAGGAAATGCTTTTATAAAAACTATTATGGAGCATTATGTAAATCTTGAAGAAAACGCTAAATTCGAAGTATGCACTACTCAAGAGGCTCCGATATTTAAAAAAGAATTTCCGGAATTTTATGCAGATAAAACGCTGAAAAAAGACCAAATTTTAGGTGACCGTATATTAATATTATGGAATATTTGGCAATATACAAATCATCATTACACAGGCACTTGGTTATCACCTAAACAGAAAATTCTAAACAAAATAACACCGAAATTTATCAAAAAAATATATTTTTCTTTTAAAGAAAAGCGGAATAATAAAAAACAATAGGTGCTAAATGAGTTCGCTATTAATTTCTATAATTATCCCTGCGTATAATATCGAAAATTACATAGAAAAGACCTTAGATAGCGTTT
>JAFYOG010000065.1 GCA_017560285.1 Clostridia bacterium | reverse complement strand
TTCGTCCAAACGCTGCATAATGATAATAATCGGCGTTTTGCGGCTGTTTACGCGGTTTCGTATGGTGGTTTCAAACTTTTGGTTTACTTTGTCGCGTACCTGTTCGCTACGCGCGTCGTCGGGCTTAATGGGGTCGTCTATGATGATAGCCCCGCCGAACTCGCTGTTTGCTACGCCGTCCAGCTCTTCAACCGCTGCTAATAGCTCCTTTTCTTCCTCTTCGTCTACCAAACCCGCACCGAAGCCCGTAACCTGTCCCGCGCTGGAAACGGCGTACAATCCGCCGCCCTCAGTCGTGAACCACTTACGCGTGTTTACGCTGGTAGGTACTGTTTTCGGGAACAGGCGTTTATAGCTGTCTTCCCTTATAATCTCTTGAACTCCGCGCGAATTGTCGCGGGCTAAGTCGTCCGAATATGACAGGTGTATAAACTTCGCCTTCGGGTTTATCGAAAGCCCGCAAGCTATGAAGTTCTTTACTGCTAACTCGGTCTTTCCGTAACGTGGGGCAATGTTTATTATAAGGCGCGTAATCTCTCCCGCTATAACCTTATCCAAAGCTTCGGCTATGCGTATATGGTGCTTGCCTACGATAAACTTACGCTTGTACTTCTCTTTGAAGCAATAGCGCGTAAAGTTTAGTACGCTCTGCATACACCACGTTCTAATTATGTCTACGTCCCTATATTCCGCCATTGTTAATACTTATCCTGTAACTCTTCAAATAGTGCGCGCGCTTCGTCCTTCGTAAGTGTACGCGGTTCTATCAACGCTGCGCCGTCCTTGCCTGTCAGCTCTATGCGCTGTATTTCCTTGCCGTGTACTCGTTCGCGTAATTTGTCTAACGTTGTTGTTTTGCCGTTTTTCATATCCGTAAGCAAGGCTATTGCAAGCCCTTTCGGGTATGCTGGGGCTTCGTCCCACTTCGCCAAAAGTTTAAGCTCGTTCGTGTTGAACTTTAGTATAGCCGCGTCCCACTCCTTTACTTCGGACGCGCTTAGGCTGTAAAATTTCTTAGCCTGTGCCTTGCCTAATATCGCAACCAACTGTTTAGGCACTCGGCTGGGCGGTCTTCCCTTCGGGTTGCCGCTCTGCCCCTTCTTGAATTGGTGGGGTATTACGTTTTCGGGGTTTGGCATATCACTGTTATTTTTATTCGTTATCGCTGTTCTTAAAATTGCCTATATATTCGGCTTTACTTCCTGTAAGCTCTTCCCAACGCTTTATAATTACGTCTATATAGCAAGGGTCAAGCTCAACCATGTAGCAAGCGCGCCCCAACTGTTCGGCTGCCATCATAGTGCTGCCGCTTCCGCCGAATAGATCTAACACGACTTCAAGCGGGCGCGTACTGTTGCGTATCAAACGCCCCATAAGTTTTAGCGGCTTCATAGTCGGGTGGTCTGCCGAACGTAACGGTTTGTCTTCGTCTATTACGGTGGTCGGGGTGTCGCCCTGTAACATTCGCTTTATAAGGTCTTTTAGCTCGGCTTTGCTCATAGCGTCTACGTTTAGGCTCTCTTTGTCCTCGTAAACCGTAAGCAAGTCGCGGCGGCTGATGAAGTAATGCCCTGCGCCTTCCTTCCAACCGTATAAGCAGGGTTCGTGTTTCCACTGGTAATCCTGCCTTCCTAAAACCATATTGTTTTTGTTCCAAATAAGCGTTTGCCTAAGCTGCCAGCCCGTGCGCTTTATCGCCGTGCGGAAATTGTAGCCTTCGCTATCGGCGTGCCAAATGTAGAACGCGCCGCCGCTCTTTAAGTACCTGTTTGCGTTCGTGAACGCGTCCGTTAGAAAGTCTTGGAACGCGCCGCCGCTCATTTTGTCGTTGGCTATGTCCTTCTGTACTCGGTTGCCTTTGTCCGCCGCGTTCAGCATTTCGTTCTTGCTGGAATAGTCTACGTTATAGGGCGGGTCGGTTAGTAGTAGGTCGGCTTTGCTGTTCCCCATAAGTACGTCAAGCACTACGGGGTCTGTGCTGTCGCCGCATACAAGCCTATGAACGCCCAATTTGAAAACGTCGCCTTCCTGTGCCTTCGGCTTGCTGGGTAAAGCTTCCGATACGTTGAAGTTGTCTTCTTCCGCTTCCTCTTCCATCGGCTTTACGTCAAGGTCGGGAAGGTCTACGCCCCACGCCATAAGCTGGTCTAAGTCCCATTCGTTGGCTAATTGCTCTACGTCCCAATCGCCGAAGCCCGCGTTATCCTTAATCGTAATCGCCTTCAACTGCTCTATATCTGTGTCCGCTGGTACAATCTTACAAACGGTTTCCTTATAGCCCAATTCCTTCAAGGCGCGGTAACGCATATTTCCGCCAATGATAACGTACTTCTTCCCGTGCTGGAATACCAACAATTCGCGAAGCGCAAGCATATCGGGGCTTTCCTGTATGCTCGCTTTAAGCTTCTTAAACTTGTCGTCGCGTATAAATCGCGGGTTCGCTGGCAAACCTTCTATTTGCCCTTTGTTTACCTCTATGTCCGCCAACGGTAAAAGTTGGCTTTGTACTAACTTTGTCATACTCTCTAAAATGGTGCATCGCCGCCGCTCGGTGCTGCGAATGGTAATATTACCCTGTTACTTGCTGCTGTGCTGGCTGCTAATGTGCTGCCGCCGCTACTTCCTTCACTTCCGCTTTCCATAGCCTTGTCGTTTTAATCGTTGAACTTCTTTTTAACTAACTCTTCCCATAAGGCTGCGTTCCTTATGGGCTTTTTTATTGTCGCATACCGCTCAATTACGCGGCTGTAATGCTCTTCGTAAAAGTCGTATAGTTCGGGGTTCTCTTCTATTGTGAACTGCTCCACGTTCCCGCTGCTCCGTAGGTTCGCGCTTCCGTGTATTACAATTTTGCGCCCGCCCAGCGTTTCGAAGTGTACCGTTTTCGTATGAACTCCCGCTACGGCTAACTGAAACTTATTGCCTACGTCCAGACGCTTGTATATGTACGGTATTAGGCTTCTTACCTCGTTACCCCAAAAGTAAACGCTTACAATCAGGTTCAATTCGTCTATATAGCCCGCGTTTAGAAGGTTCGCTAAGCTGTCTACGTTGTTTTGGCTTAGACTCAGCGTGCTTATAGTCATTTTTACGGCTTTCGCGTTGTGCTGGGTTAGGAACGCTTCTATAAAGTCGCCAAAAATGAAGCTGCCGCTTATGAAAGCGTCGGCGCGTTGCCCGAAGTCTATACGCAAGTCCTTCGCAAGCTTCGCCGCGTTGTCGTATAACACGAAGTCATTGCTTATGCTGGCTACTTTCGGCTTTATATAGCGCGTTTCCTCGCCGTATTCGTCGTTTAGTACGTCGAACAGCGAAGTATCAAGGTTCGGTAATTCAAAGTTCCCGAAGTCGCCTATATTCAAATCCGTATTTTCCTGTTTCTTCCGTGCCATAGCTACTTATACGAAAAAGGGCAGACGTGGTTTCTTCCTGCCGCGCCCGCCCTTTGCTTCCACGCTACGCGCTTCTGCATTAAAAAACCCTAAATAACAAACTACTGAGTACCGAAACAACAGTAAACACAAGCGCGCCGCCCGCTGTGAATGCAAGGTCAAGCCATTCGGGCGTTCCTCTCTTCGTGGTATAGTCGTATGCTTCCTTAACGAAACCTGCGCCAACAGCCGCCGAAAGCCCTACAATATACCCAAAGAACAGGCTAACTATCGCGCTAATCGCGAAGCCCGCCACAAAGTGTTTCTTTTTGTCGTTTGGTATCTCCATGTTTGAAATTTTATGCAAAAATAAAGGGTTTGCCGTATTATCTTAATACTTCAAACCCTAAAAAACTTCGCCAAAACTTCGCAGCCTACAAACTTAGGTACTCCGTAACGGCTTTTATGAACTCTTCAAGCGAACGAACTATAACGTATTTGTTCCCGTTTTCCTCTGCCGCTCGCTGCCATATCTTTTGGCTCTCGCTCTGCTCTCCTTCGTCTGTCTTGAACTCAATACAAAGCGCTCCGTACTTTCCGCGCGGGGTTAGTAACAGCATATCGGCTACACCCGCCGTTACCCCTTCGCTCTTCATTATAGCGGCTTCCTTCGCGTTGCGCTTGCCCCCGTTCGGTACTGCAAAACAAACTAAGCGTAACTTCGGGTATTGGTAACTGAACCACTGCACGCAAGCCTTTTGTATGCCGCTTTCAATGTGTCGGGGCGGTCGCCTGTTCTTAGTCGCCTTCTGCCGCGCCTGTTCGCGCTTCCATAGATCTTCGTAGCTCATCGCTTTCGCCCTGTTCGTTTTTAGCTTCTGCGGCTGCTTTCGCGTTCGCCTTCTCTGCCGCCTTCATTCCGCGTTCGCGCTGGTCTTCTATAATCGTGCGGCGGGCTGCTTCTACAATCGCTTCGCCTATTACGTCGCGAACTGCGCGCGGCTGCTTGCTGGCGCGGTTGCAAATCTTCTCAAACTCCGCCATAAAGTAGTCCTTCGTCAAAGTTCCCGCGTTATACATCTGCAGTACTGCGGAACTCTTTAACTTCTGCTTCGGTTGAAGCGAAGCTATTGCCTTCTTGATGGCGTTCCTAATCTCGTTTACTACGTTCTCTACCTGTTCGCCGAACTTCGCGTTTGCCAATAGCTCGGCATCAATTTTTACGTTAATCATAACTTTGTGTTTATTCGTTGTTAAAATTTTCGTCTTGGAAAAAGCTGTATTGCCTTTCCTCTTCCTTCTTTCTCAAAAGCTGCGTTACGCGTTCTATCTCTTCG
>JAFYOG010000064.1 GCA_017560285.1 Clostridia bacterium | reverse complement strand
CCATTTTATACCTCCAAAGAAGGTTAAACTTCATTAATAGATTTATTTTACAACATTTATTTTATATTGTCAACTTTATATTTCTTTTTCGTTGCCATTCCGCCCCTAATATGCCGTTCCGAACGGTTAAAAGCCAAAATATCCGCAACTTTTTTATAAAGCTCACCGTCGATTTTTTTCAGCCGAACCGCCATATCCTTATGTACCGTGCTTTTGCTTATTCCGAACCGCTTTGCGGCGGCACGAACCGTCGCCCCGGTGGCGGCTATGTATTCCCCAATCTCCCGCACCCGTAAAATTATCTCATCCTTCAACAAATCATCCCCTAATTTCGGGTTTTATATAGATATATGTGGCAAAATAATAAAAAATTCGGTTTGGGAAAGTATAATGTAGTAAAACGCAAGGAGGAAAAATAATGAGGAAAAGAAAAATCTCAAATTCCAGCATAACGTGCTTTAAAAATCACTTGATCGAAAACGAAAAATCTGCGCTCATCATCGACAAATACCTGCGCGATTTGAAGGCGTTTTTCTGCACGCATTTGTACATAACCGAATATATAAGTATATAATAGATATGAAAAAAATGTTAAATAATGTTGATTTTTTGCGAGCTCGGGTGTATAATAAGTTAATTAGTTAATACGATGCGAAAGCAATTACAACATAATGTGAATTATGTTGTAAAGGATGGTATATATGGTAATCGAGGCTGTATGCGGCTGTAACGTTGGAAAGCTGCGAAAAAATAACGAAGACAATCTGTTTTTTAACGGCAGATGCCTAAAGCAGAATAACAACGGCATAAAGCGCCCCTTTTCTTTAAAACAACCGACTTATAAAGATTCGGTTTTTGCGGTTTTCGACGGAATGGGCGGCGAGGCTTGCGGCGAGGTTGCCTCTTTTATTTCTGCCTCTGTTGCAGATAAATATTTACGCCAAAGTCAGAAATATCTGCTCTCTGCCCGCGAATTGCTAAATGATATGGCAGAAGAGATTAACAGGGAAATTTTTAAATATTCTGTGGAAAACGCAACGGGCAGAATGGGTAGTACCATGGCGGCGATGCTGTTTAGAGATAGAGATTTTTATGCCTGCAACGTTGGGGACAGCCGAATGTTCAGAATGCGTAAAAATTCCTTTTTGCAAATCTCTGTTGACGATTTAGAGCGTTTGCCTAAAGGCTCTACCGCAAAGCCCCGTTTGACCCAGCATTTGGGTATGGATCCCGAAGAAATTGCCTTGGAGCCCCATATAGTAAAAGGCGAATTAGCGAAAGGCGATATTTACGTTATCTGCAGCGACGGCGTTACCGATATGGTATCCAACGAGGAAATGTATTCTGTTTTGTACGGTAACGAAGATTTAAAAGCTGCCGCCGAAGCAATAATTGCATTGTCTCTCGACCACGGCGGACGCGATAATATAACCGTAATTTTAGTTAAAGTAAAGTAGGAAGGGGGAATAGGTATGAAAGAATTTGTTTTTCCCGGCTGGGAAATAGTCGAACAGATTGGGTCAGGCGGATTTAGTAAGGTATATAAAATAAAAAAATCCGACAATTCAAACAGCGGATTTTATTCTGCGTTGAAGGTTATACATATCCCCAACACTTCCGAGGAAATAGATTCCTACCGTTCCGAAGGATATGACGATAACAGCATTACCCAAATTTTCGACGAGCAGGTAAAATCCATCGTTCAGGAATTCGAGCTTATGCACCGTTTCCGCGGTGTTACAAATATCGTAAGCTACGAAGACCATTTGGTTATGCAAAACGAAAACGGCATCGGCTGGACAATTCTTATTCGTATGGAATTGTTAAAAACCTTGCCCGATTATTATAAAACCCGCGTTATCAAGGATAACGACGTTAAACAGCTTGGTATTGATATTTGTAAGGCATTAAAGCTTTGCGAACAAAAAAATATCGTGCACCGCGATATCAAGCCCCAAAATATTTTCGCCAACGATTTCGACGATTTTAAGCTTGGCGATTTCGGTGTTGCAAGGGTTATGGAGCATACCACCCGCGCAACTAAAATCGGTACGTATTCCTATATGGCGCCCGAGGTTTACAACGGCAAGCCTTACAATTACATAAGCGATATTTATTCCTTGGGTATGGTTCTTTATTGGTTGTTAAACGAACGCCGTTTGCCCTTTTTGCCCTTGCCCCCCGCAGTTCCCACACCTTCGGTAAATAACGAGGCTCAGGCACGCCGTCTTAGCGGCGAGCCCTTGCCCGCCCCTAAATACGGCAGCGAAGAGCTTAAGCAAGTGGTGCTAAAGGCCTGTGCCTTTGACCCTGCAGAACGTTATTCCTCGGCGGAGGAATTTATGGCGGCATTGCAAAATGCGGCTTGCGCAGGCGAAGTTTGCAACCCTTCCGTTGCGGCAACCGTATTGCCCGATGACGATAAAACTGTGTTTATCGGTACAAATGCGGTTAACGGTACCGCAAGCGGACCCGAAACCCCTGCCGATGACGATAAAACAGTTTCTATATTCAGCACAATTCCTATGAGCGATTTTCCAAAGAGCGAACCTGCTTCTGCCCCCGCAAAAGAAGAAGCGTTCCAAACCCCGTCCGCTATACAGCCCGCAGAGGAAAAGGCGGAAGAACCCGCTGTTTCCGTTGCGGTTGACAGCGACGATGACCGTACCGTGGCATTTTTTGAAGAAGCCACCGTTGTTGAAGCGGCAATCAAGACCGCACAGCCCAAGGAAGAGCCTAAAAAAGATATTCCTGCAGACAAAGTCGAAGCAGAGCCTATAACGGGACCTAAAGAGCCTGTTGAGAAAAAATCAAAAAAAGGTTTAGTGTTCGGCGTTGCGGCGATAGCGGCGATTATTATCGTTATAATATTGCTTCTTACAAATTGCAGCGGAAATAACACGGACGGCGATTATACTTCTCAGAATAGCTTTGAAGAAAGCTCGGATATAAATATCGAAAATTCGAGCGAAGACGCGTCTTCTAAGGATGACACCATCTCT
>JAFYOG010000063.1 GCA_017560285.1 Clostridia bacterium | reverse complement strand
CTGGGGCGAAAACGACGTTATGTTTATAGATATGCCCCCCGGAACCGGCGACGTACCCCTTACCGTGTTCCAATCTCTGCCCGTTGACGGTATGGTTATCGTAACCAGCCCTCAGGATTTGGTTTCTATGATCGTTGGCAAAGCGGTAAGAATGGCAGAATTAATGAACATTCCTATTCTTGGCTTGGTAGAAAACTATTCCTACTTTGAATGCCCCAACTGCAACGAAAAGCATTATATCTACGGCGAAAGCAAGGTAGACAGCGTTGCCGCCGCCCACGGTATTAAAAAGGTGGCAAAGCTTCCTATCGACCCCACCGTTGCCGCCGCTTGCGATGCAGGTATGATAGAATTACACAATAACGATTATTTGGAAAATTATTTAGATTAACAGTAAAAGGAAGGCTTAAATTCAAGCCTTCCTTTTTAGTTATTAATTTCGGGTTTGTCGGTACGGTAGAGAATATAATCAATGCTTACGTTGTAAAATTCTGCCAAAAGAAAAAGTGTTTCGGTTGGTGGCGTGCGCTCGCCATTTTCAAATTTGGAAAGCAATGCCTGTTCAATCCCTGTTTGCATTTGCAATGCTACCTGCGTTAGTTTTTTAGATTTTCGCAATTCCTTTAATCGGTTTTTCATACTATCACCCAATGACATTATGTCATATTTCCCCTTGACAATTATGACAAAATGTCATATAATATGATTAGAATTTAAATTAAAGGAGAAAAATTATGAACGATCAACAGAAAGAACGGGTTATAATCAAAGGGGATGCAAATCCAATAAGAAATTTATTTGCAAAGATTGCTATAGCGATTGCAGTATTAACTGTGGTAGCTATTGGTATGTATTCGATGGATTCAACATCTTATTGGCCGTTTCTGGTAATTAGCCTTATATTGCTCGTTATCAGTCTTATTTTTGTATTTCAATATTTGAACATTCAAATATGCGTTACAGACAAACGTGTTATGGGTTCGACTACTTTTGGCCGCAAGGTTGACTTGCCCTTAGATTCTATTTCTGCAATAGGCAGTGCTGCATTTGGCGGTATTGCGGTAGGTACATCTTCGGGGAAAATATCTTTTTCTGGTATAACAAATGCTAACGATATTAGAGCTGAGTTAAATAAACTAATGTCTGAAAGACAGAGCAAAAAAGCCGAAAATACCATTGTTCAAAACGTGGTTCAAAACAGCAATGCCGACGAGCTTAAAAAGTTCAAAGACCTGTTGGATGCAGGTGTAATTACCCAAGAAGAATTCGATGCAAAGAAAAACCAGATTTTAGGTTTATAATATCAAAAAAGGAAGATTTCAAACGAAATCTTCCTTTTATTGTATAAGCCCCCCCGCCAATATGATGTGGTTCAATTTTGGCTATTGCCTATGCTCAGGAAAAGCCTTCCCCCTTGGGGGAAGGTGTC
This sequence comes from Clostridia bacterium, assembly GCA_017560285.1. Lineage (GTDB taxonomy): Bacteria > Bacillota > Clostridia > Oscillospirales > CAG-382 > Coliplasma. The sequence goes on along the minus strand of JAFYOG010000063.1, from coordinate 93 downwards.
AACTGTAAGTTGACGGATGAGGGGTAGGATGCGAAGCATCCGTTAATAAGAGCTTAAAAGAATTTAAAAACCGCCCGCATAGCGGGCGGATAT
>JAFYOG010000062.1 GCA_017560285.1 Clostridia bacterium | reverse complement strand
TAATTTTTATCAGAATTTAGAGGTGCTGTTAAAGGCGGTTTCATCCCTGCACTGCACCAAAAAATCGGTTGCCAAGGAAAACAAGATTATCGCCCGCGAAATCACAATGTACGAGGATTTACCCAATTCCAACCTAAACCGTAATCTCCACGGCGGGCTTTATTTTAACAACCCCACCGTAATGCCTATTTCGGGCAGGATAGAGGATATTAACCAAATTACCGTAGATACACTTTACCAAGCCTATAACCATTTTTATATGCCAAGCAACCTATGCCTTTGCGTTTGCGGCAACGTAGATATGGATAAGGTTTTGGAATATGCCGAAAAATATTTCGGTACCTATAAGGGCGAACGTCCCAAAACAATCTTTAAGCCCGAACCCTTGGCGGTTAAAGAAAAAACGGTTAGCCAAAAGGCTATTGTGGCAACACCACTTTACAGCATAGGTATAAAATGCCCCGCCCCCAAAAGCACCGATATAGAATGGCAACGGCAATCTACCGCAATGCGGTTGGCTGTTTCGCTTTTGTTTGGCAGAGCAAGCGATTTTTATTGCAGCAATTACGAGCAAGGCATTATTAACGAGCGATTTTACGCAGGCTACCACACCTCCCGCAGTACCTCTTATATTCTTATTTCGGGCAGCGGAAGCCAACAGGAGCTTTTAACCCAAAGGGCGCTAACCGAAATAGAACGCCGCAAGGCAGATTTCTTTACCGACGAGCAGATAAAGCGGGAAATTAACGCCGCCTATGCCGAAAGCATTACGCTTTTTGATAATTCCGAGGACCTTGCCGCCGCTGTGGCAAGCAGTGCTTTTTTGGATTTCGACGAATTCGATTGCATAGATATCCTGCGGCAGATAACACCTGCAGAAATTAAAGAGGCTTTAAACAGTATAGATACAACCAACCTTACGGTTAGTGTTATAGAAAGGAGCGGCGATATATGCTAAAATTTATTTCGGCTTTAAGCATGGCAAGCATGGACGAAATTGCCCATAATGCGGGAAATAACGTTAATACCATCGGGTTCCCCGGCTTGGGCTGGGTATTTAATATTAACGAAACCGCTTTTTCGCTTTTCGGATTAAAAATTCAATGGTACGGAATAATTCTTGCCCTTGGTATATGCGCGGCGTTTTTGCTGTTTTACCGCAACGCCACCAAAAAAGAGGGTATCGACGAGGACAGCGTTTTTAACGCAGCGTTGTTCACCGTTCCCATTGCCATTATCGGCGCAAGATTCTTTTACGTTATCACCTCTTGGGATAAATTTAAGCACCGCAGCTTTTTGGATATGATAAATATCCGCGAGGGCGGCATAGCTATTTACGGCGCGATTATATTCGGCTTGCTTACAGTGCTTATTTATAACAAGGTTACAAAAAAATCCGCCTTATCTATGTTAGATGCACTTGCCCCCGCAGTTATGCTTGGGCAGATAATAGGAAGATGGGGCAATTTTGTTAACGCCGAAGCCTACGGTTATTCAAGCGGGTTAGAAAGCCTGCCCTGGAGAATGTGGGTAGAGGAAGTACATATCGACGGCGTTTTGCAAAAGGGCGAGCATTTGGTGCACCCCACCTTTCTTTACGAATCGCTTTGGAACCTTATAGGTTTGGTGCTTATTATGGCAGTGCTGTACCGCAAAAAGAAGTTTAAGGGCGAAATCTTTTGTGCCTATATGGGCTGGTACGGCTTGGGCAGAGCCTTTATAGAATGCCTGCGCTCTGACAGCTTGTATATAGTTTACCCCATTAAATTTTCGGTTTTTGTGGGTGCGGTTGCCTTTATTGCCGCAATTATTTTGGCAGTTGTGTTTTATAAAAAGAGCCAAAACGGCGAAGAAATAACCGAGCCTGCAACAACCCCAACCATAGATTATACCGAGGAAGAGGAAGCCGAAGAGCTTGGGGAATACGACCACGTTACCCTTGCCGAGCAAGCGCTTTTGGACGGCGATGCCGATGACCTTGCCGCCGCCCTTAACGATATGGATACCGAAGACGAAGAAACAGAAGAACAAGGAGAATAGATTATGAACCTTATTGACGGAAAAGCAATATCTGCAAAATGCAAAGGCGAAATCGCCGACGAAATCAAATCACTTACCGCCGAGGGCAGACGTGCCCCCTGCCTTGCCGTAATTTTGGTGGGTAACGACCCTGCAAGTCAGGTTTACGTTCGCAACAAAAAGCGCGCCTGCGAGGCTGTGGGTATTACCAGCCTTGAATATTTGCTTGACGAAAACGAAAGCGAAGAAAAGCTTTTAGAGCTTATAGATTTCCTTAACAAGGATAACAACGTAGACGGTATTCTTGTGCAGATGCCCGTACCCAAGCAGATAGACCCGGATAAGGTTATCGAGGCTATAAGCGCAGATAAGGACGTAGACGCCTTCCACGCATATAACGTAGGCAAGCTGTTTACAGGCGCACCCCGCTTTCAGCCCTGCACCCCCGCAGGCGTTATGCGTCTTTTAAAGGAATATAACGTAGAAATCAAGGGCAAGCATTGCGTTGTTGTTGGCAGAAGCAACATTGTGGGCAAGCCTATGGGCGCATTGCTTTTGGCAGAGGACGGCACCGTTACCACCTGCCATTCCCGCACCAAGAACCTTGCCGAAATTACCAAGCAGGCAGATATTTTGGTTGCCGCCTGCGGCAGAGCCAAGATGATTACCGCCGATATGGTTAAGGATGGCGCGGTTTTGGTTGACGTTGGTATTAACCGCGTGGGCGATAAGCTTTTGGGCGATATCGATTTCGATGCCTGCGCCGAAAAGGCTTCGCTTATTACCCCCGTTCCCGGCGGTGTTGGCCCTATGACCATTGCAATACTTATGCAAAATACCCTTACATCCTATAAAATGCGTTTTAATCTGCAATAAGTAAAAAAGGCACTGTCAAACAGTGCCTTTTTATTATTTCTTATTTAAAAGCCTTGCCTTTATGCCCGACCACATAACGATTATAACCTGCCCGGGGATACCCATAACAAAAATAAGCCAATTAGTATATATGCCGATGGTTAAATAAACCGATAACAGCAGCCCCCACATAAGCAGCGAAATAAAGAAGAAATTGCGCTTCTTTTTACCCCAAACAGAGTTAAACACAATTAAAAGCACGGCGCAAATGGGTATTGCGTAGATATACAAAAGCCACAAACGGGTAATTTGTGTTGTAAGGCTAAGAATTACAAAGCCAACGGTGGCAATTAAAAACACAAGCATACACGCCAAGCCGGTTATTAAGGCGCGGTTCTTTTTTAGCTGTCTTGGCATATTTTGCATTGTGGATTTAAGGGGGTGAACCTCCTCTAACAAATAATCCACCGTAACGCCGAACAGGTCGGCAATCTGCTTTAGCACCACAACGTCGGGTATAGATTCCCCCCGTTCCCATTTAGATACGGCTTTATCGGAATAGTTAAGCTTTTGGGCAAGCTCTGCTTGGGTATAGGGCACAGCCTTGCGAAGCTCGGTTATATTATTTGCTATAATACGTTTATAATCTGTCATAAGAACTCTTCCTTTCTAAAAACCACTATACCACATTTTTAAACCACTTGTCAAGGGCAAAAAGCCTTGAAATTAAAGGGTTTTCTACCGTTGGTAGAGCAGTAGAATTTTTACTCTACTGCCGCCGACCCAAGCTGTGGGGCAAATTTAGTTAACGGTAGGTGGTATTTTTTGGGGGTTTGCAGTATTATAAAACCAAGGCGCCAACGGCGGGCAAAGCCGCCGTTAGCTTTAAAGCAGAAAGGAAGCTTTTTCTTGTGAAGATTAAAATTTACGGCGATTCTATATTAAAGGGCGTTATGTTTAACGAGCAGTTAAACCGATACAAGCTGTTCGGTTACAGGTTCGAAGCCCTTAACGATAATGGCATAGAGGTAGAAAACAACTGCAAAATGGGGGCTACCATAGAGGAAGGGTTCGAAATTATGCAGGATACCTTAACCGATTGCGACAGCGACACCGTGGTGTTGCTTGAATACGGCGGTAACGATTGCAATTTTAACTGGAAG
>JAFYOG010000061.1 GCA_017560285.1 Clostridia bacterium | reverse complement strand
CACCTGCTATTTCGGCGCATTAATAGGCAGAACCGCCAACCGCACGGGCAACACAAACCAAATAAACGGCGCAACAATAAACCTTCCCCTTAACGAAAAGGGCATAAACCACCTTCACGGGGGCAACCAAGGCTTCGATAAAAAAATATGGAAAATAGAAGAAAAATCCGATACCTCGGTAACCCTTTCCTATCTTTCCCCCGATGGCGAGGAAGGCTACCCCGGTAATCTTAACACCAAGGTTACCTATTCTTTAACGGAAGATTCGCTGCTTATTTCCTACAACGCCAAAACCGATAAACCCACCTGGGTAAACCTAACCAACCATTCCTATTTTAACCCCTTCGGTATAAATAATAAAAAGGGCGCAAGATTGGGCGGCGCGCTTATTTCGGTCTATGCCGACAGAGTATCCACCTACGATAAAAATTCCCGCGTTATCGGCAGTATGCCCGTAAAGGGCACGGAATTCGACCTTAACAAGCCCTATTTGATCGAACATTATTACGACCATAATTTTTATCTTAACGGTAAAGAATATAAGGATTTTAACGGTTTATCGCTTCGCAAGGCGGCAAAGCTTTCGGGTACGGTTAATATAGAAACCTATACCGACCTGCCCTGCATACAAATTTATTGCGGCGAATATATCCCCGAGGGCACAAAAATTTCCGACGGCGCGGTTATCGGTTCGGGCAGTGCAATCTGCTTAGAAACACAATACGAGCCCAATTTCCAAGCCCGTAACGAAAATGTTTTATACCCCGAACAAGAGTATATATTCCACACCGCCTACCGTTTTACAAAAGGCGGCATTGAAATTATATAAAAATATACAAAAAAATATTAAATAAAAAATAAAAATCCGTTGTATTTATGTTCGTTTTCTGTTGAAAAACAAAAAACGATGTGATATAATTACTCTAATATAATTTTATATCATTGTTTAATAAAAAGGAGAAAAGCTTATGGCAATGTATTTCGAACAGGAATCCCACACGTTTAGCGAATACCTTTTGGTACCCGGTTATTCCTCGGCTGAATGTGTTCCTGCAAACGTAAGTCTTCGCACCCCCGTAACCAAGTTCCGCAAGGGCGAAGAACCTGCCGTTTCTATCAACATCCCCCTCGTTTCTGCAATTATGCAGTCCGTTTCCGACGATAAAATGGCTATCGCATTGGCAAAAGAAGGCGGCCTTTCCTTTATATACGGTTCCCAAACCATTCAGGACGAAGCTGCAATGGTTCGCCGTGTTAAAGCCCACAAAGCAGGCTTTGTAACCTCCGAATCTAACCTTAAAATAGATGCTACCCTTGCCGACGTTATCTATCTTAAAGAAAAAACAGGCCACTCTACCGTTGCAATAACCGAGGACGGCACCCCCAACGGCAAGCTTATGGGTATTATCACCTCCCGCGATTACCGCGTTTCCCGTATGGATAAAGATACCAAGGTATCCGAATTTATGACACCCTTCGATAAGCTCATTTACGCTTATGAAGGCACCACCCTTAAAGAGGCAAACGATATCATTTGGGATAACAAGCTTAATTCCTTGCCCATTATCACCAAGGAAGGCAACCTTTGCTATTTCGTTTTCCGCAAGGACTATTCCGAGCACAAGGCAAACCCTCTTGAACTTTTAGACAGCCAAAAGCGTTATATGGTTGGCGCAGGTATTAACACCCGCGACTATGCAGAACGCGTTCCCGCACTTGTAGAAGCAGGCGCAGACGTTCTTTGTATCGATTCCTCCGAGGGCTTTTCCGAATGGCAGGCGCTTACCCTTAAATGGATAAGAGATAATTACGGCGATACCGTAAAGGTTGGCGCAGGTAACGTTGTAGACCGCGAAGGCTTCCGCTTCCTTGCCGAAGCAGGTGCAGACTTTATCAAGGTAGGTATCGGCGGCGGTTCTATCTGTATCACCCGTGAACAAAAGGGTATCGGCCGCGGTCAGGCAAGCGCAGTTATCGAGGTTGCCGCAGCCCGCGACGAATATTTTAAAGAAACCGGCATTTACGTTCCCATCTGTTCCGACGGCGGTATCGTTTACGATTACCACATCACCTTGGCTCTCGCTATGGGCTCCGATTTCATTATGTTGGGCAGATATTTCTCTCGCTTTGACGAATCCCCCACAAACAAGGTTAACATTAACGGTCAGTTTATGAAGGAATATTGGGGCGAAGGCTCTGCCCGCGCACGTAACTGGCAGCGTTACGATATGGGCGGCGATAAGAAGCTTTCCTTCGAGGAAGGCGTAGATTCCTACGTTCCCTATGCAGGCGCTCTTAAGGATAACGTTGGCTTAACCCTTTCCAAGGTTCGCCACACAATGTGCAACTGCGGCGCTCTTACCATTCCCGAGCTTCAACAAAAAGCAAAAATCACCCGCGTTTCCGCAACCTCTATTATCGAGGGCGGCGCACACGACGTACTGCTTAAGGATAAGACTACCGGCACCAAATAAGACAAAAAACAAAAAAAGGCGCATAACGGCGCAGACCATAAAAAGGACAGCATCCGCTGTCCTTTTTCTTTTTAACAAACATCGCCGCTCGATAGCCTTCCCCCTTGGGGGAAGGGGGACCGCCTTGGCGGTGGATGAGGGGTAGGATGCAAAGCATCCGTTAATAAACAAACGCTTTATTGGGCCATTCCCAAACCCATTTTATTATAACATATCAGTCGATATTATTCAAGTTTTATTCCGACTTCGTCGGAGTGATATTATTGCAAAGCAATAGTGTTATTGAAGCCTATCGGCTTCAGTGATATTTTATTCGCCTTAAACTGCCGTAGGCAATATAACTATGCGAAGCATAATATCACTGCGTAGCAATATCACTCGCCTAAGGCGAATAAAACTGCGAGACTTCCTTATCAGAAGTCTCGCATCCGCTGTCCTTTTCTATTCACAATAAACTGTAATCATATAACCGTCTTCAATACGGGTTTGGCAATGCTTTGCAATTTCGGCATAAGAGATTGTCTTTAAATCCCTAATACCCGTGCCGATATATTTAACGTAAGCCTCTTTTGCCGTCCAAATTCTAAAAAAGCGCAACCGCTTTTCCTCTTCGTTTTCTGTAGAATTTAAATAGTCCAAATCCGCATCAACACAGGCAAAACGTGT
>JAFYOG010000007.1 GCA_017560285.1 Clostridia bacterium | reverse complement strand
GGTACGGCACGTTTTAGACACAGACAAAGACTATTGCCGTTATTGCCTTAAATTGGATATTCGGAAGTTCTACCCTACAATAGACCACGCAGTGCTAAAACAGATACTACGACGGAAGCTAAAAGATACACGGCTATTAAAGCTTTTAGACGAAATTATAGACTCTGTTAATTTCGGGGACACCGAACGCGGCGTAGGTATTCCGATAGGAAACTATCTAAGTCAGTTTTTCGCAAACTTAGTTTTGGCATACTTCGACCATTGGGCGAAGGAAGTAAAACGCGTAAAGTATTACTTCCGATACGCCGACGATATTGTGGTACTACATTCGGATAAGAAGTATTTACATAGCTTGCTGGCAGAGATTGAAGCGTATTTGTCCGAGTTCCTAAGATTGGAAGTAAAGGAGAATAAACAAGTTTTCCCCGTAGCAAGGGACAGACGCGACAAGAACGGGCGCGGTATTGACTTCTTAGGCTATGTATTCTACCACAACGAAACACGGCTACGGAAGCGTATTAAGCAAAACCTATGCAGGAAGGTAGCCAAGCTTCGGAAGAGAAAAACACCAATTAGCGAAGCCGACTTCAAGCAAGCTGTAGCAGCGTGGTGGGGTTGGGCTAAGCATAGCGATAGTAGTTATTTTATTGACAAATTAAACAAAATTTCACCTTATGAAATCAGTTTCAGACATTAGACCCGCCATTATTCTGCCATTGGGTAACGGCGCATACCATTACAACTATAACATAGTAGAAGTAAAGGTAAAGGACGAGGAAGGCAAGGAGCGCACAGAATACCACTACGACACCGTTAAGGTGTGGGGCGAACCCGAATATAAAAGTTTGGTTCGCGCGGTTATTCGCGAAGAGCTGGACGAAACGGAAGAGTTCAGCATTATCAACGGCTACTATTCGGGCGTGTTGGGCGTAACAACCGACGAAGCCGAGAAGGAAGCAGCCGAAGCAGCTTACAAAGCACACCTTCAAAACGTGGCAAACATTAAGGTACAAGTTAAGACAGACTTAGCTGTAGCCAAGTATTAACCGCAAGAACAACGACGCTATGGTAGTAGATATAGCAGCAATTATTACCGCCATAAGTGCCATTATTGCGACTATTTGCGCCTTCTTTCAGTATAGTAAAAACAAAATGACCGACTTTAAGGTAGAGCAGCTTAAACAGGAAGCAGCAGACAAGAAGAAGCGACGCGCAGACAATTCGGCAATAGTACACGGGGAGCTGTGGGAAACGCTTCACGAGCTTAAAGCCGACCGCGTTTATATTGTTCAGCCGCACCCGTTAGGCAACGAAAGTATGGTCAGCGTGTATTACGAAAGCAAGCGCAAGGGTATAGAAGCGATGAAGCCGCGCATACAGCACCTAAAAATGAGCGAAGTCGCGGTATTTTGTAGGGAGCTTTCGCAAACCTTGTTTATGTACGTTTCGGACATAGACGAACAGGTAACGGACAGATACGCGAAGTCTATCTTTTCGGCTTGCGGAACTTCGGGCGTTATTGTTAAACGACTTTCCGATAATAACCACGATTGGGTGGGTAGTGTATTTGTTGAGTACACCGACGAAATAAAGGTTAGCGAAGACGAAGCCCGAAGAATACTACACGATACCGCGATGAGTATTCAGTATATATTACCCGAATTTGTAGACTAAAAACTATGGCAAAGGTAGATATTATAGTACCGTTCATTTTGAGCTGGGAAGGTGGTTTTTCTTGCCACCCAAACGACAAAGGCGGAGCGACCAACAAGGGCGTAACTATTGCAACGTGGCGAAGCGTTGGTTACGATAAGGACGGCGACGGCGACATAGACGTAGACGACCTTAGAAAGATAAGCGACAGCGACGCAGTTAGCAGGGTGTTAAAGCCCCATTATTGGGACAGATGGAAAGCCGACCAAATCAAGAGCCAAAGCGTAGCTAACATTTTGGTAGATTGGGTATGGGCTTCGGGAGCTAACGGCATAAAACCCGTACAGGAGCTTTTAGGCGTTAAGGTAGACGGGATAGTAGGGGCGAAGACGCTGGCAGCGTTGAACGCCCGCAACCCCCGCCAGCTGTTCGACGAGATTAAGAAGGAGCGCGAAGCGTATATAGAGCGAATAGTTAAGAACAACCCCACGCAAGCGGTATTTAGGCGCGGGTGGCTTAACCGCCTTAATAGTATAGGCTTCGGCAGCTTGAAAACGAGTAGTAACAATTTAATTCAGTTTAAGGAAGTATGAAGCAAGCACTTCGCTATATTTGTTTGCTTTTCCTGTTGGCGTTGTTTGGGTGTGCAAGCACCCGAACGGCGACCAGCTTAACAGAACAGGCAGACGTTAAGGTAACGGGACAGACCGAACAGAAGGAAGTTACCGACCTTAGAGAGTTGGCAGCGGTAAACACCGAACGAAACGAGAACACAAAAGTTATAATAGAGTTCGAGCGTACCGAGTATTACGACAACCAGCAGCCCGCACAGCCCGACAGCTGCGCGAACGAGTTAGCCAGCAAGCCCAGCGGACGAGAAAGCAAGCCACCTGACGCGGCTACGGGCAACGTTAAGGCGCAAACCAAAGGGCGCGTTATTATAGACAACACGATAGCCAGCAAGGAAGAGGGAGCGAAAGAGGTAGAACAGACGACCGAAAGCACAACCACCGAGCAAACCGAAGTTACAGACCAAACGGAAACAAAGCTTAACACCGAAGAGGAAGTAAAACAGGGGAAGCCGTTTAGTATTTTTCTTGCAGGGGTTGGCGTTGGTATATTTATTTGCTTCGCCCTTTACATTTTGATAAACCGAAAATAAAGAAAAACACCCGAAAAATACCGCTTTCGGGTGTTTTTTCGGGTGTTAATTTCGCAAAACCTTGATTTCTAAGGTATTTTGTGGTGCCACCAGGAATCGAACCGGGGACACAAGGATTTTCAGTCCTTTGCTCTACCAACTGAGCAACAACTTTATATTCAAACACTTATCCTTGTTTTTTGTTTACTTTTTTTACTACGGTTTAACTGTGGGTTTAACTTTAGCGTGAGT
>JAFYOG010000060.1 GCA_017560285.1 Clostridia bacterium | reverse complement strand
TTTCAAGGACTTTGAATAAAAACTTCGACTGCTGTACCTTTGTACAGCGACGCTCGTTTTTCTTCAAAAATCACTTCGTTTCTCACGGTCTTCTCGGCTTGAACGGGAAATTTTAACAGAAAAAGGATATTTTATGGGTTTTAGTTTTTTTCTGCACAGCATATTGTTCGGCATAGCCTTGGCTATGGATGCGTTTTCGGTTTCCTTGGCAAACGGGCTTAATCAGCCCTGTATGAAGAAAAGCAGAATGTGCTTTATCGCAGGCATATTCTCGTTTTTTCAATGCATAATGCCGCTTATAGGCTGGGTTTGCGTACATACCATTGCTATTTATTTTAAATCTTTTCAAAAGTTTATACCTTGGATAGCCCTTGCTTTGTTGCTGTTTATAGGCGGTAAAATGCTTATAGAAGGCATTAAAAACGATTGCGAAAACGAAGAATGCTGTTGCAAAAGGTTAGGGATTACAGCCCTTTTGGTGCAAGGTATTGCCACCTCTATCGATGCGCTTTCGGTTGGGTTCGAAATTGCCCATTACAACACCCTGCAAGCGGTTGTATGCGGTATTATAATTGCCGCCGTAACCTTTGCTATATGTATGGGCGGCTTGGTAATAGGCAGAAAAGCAGGCACCAAATTATCGGGCAAAGCAAACGTTTTGGGCGGTTGCATACTTATAATTATCGGTCTTGAAATTTTTATTACAGGTATAATATAATATACCCTTGACAAAAAAGCAGGATTGTGATATATTATAACTCACGGCCCGTTAGTCAAGTGGCCAAGACGTCGCCCTCTCACGGCGAAGGCAGGGGTTCGACTCCCCTACGGGTCACCAAACAAAAAAGCTCCCTATTTAGGGGGCTTTTTGTTTAAAGTTGTTTTCGAACAGATAGGAAAAGTTATGGCGGTTTTATATATACTTATCCAACTAACATGGGGTATTTTGCAATCTTTATTAGGTGCTGTTGTGTTCTTACTCCACATTAAAGATTCGCATTTTATGTACCACGGTGCAATCGTTACAAAATGGAAAGGCAAATCAAGCGTTTCGTTAGGGATGTTTGTGTTTGTTACAGAATCTCCCTATTTTGTGCCTAAATTAAAGGACGAATATTCCGAGTCCGAGCTTGCCAACCGCCTTTTGGTGCACGAATACGGGCATACAGTGCAATCTTTAATTTTAGGCCCACTATATTTGATTATAATGGGCATCCCCTCTACCATATGGGGGTTTGTGCTAGCAAAGCGACGAAAAGAAAAACAAATCTCATATTTTTCTTTCTTTACAGAAAAATGGGCAAACAGTCTAGGCGAAAGAATTACAAAAGAAAAATCTATGGAACAACTTATTATAGATTAACAAAAAACGGATGAGGAAAGCCTCATCCGTTTTTATTTTGCTTAATTATTCGCCAATGGTGTAGGTGCCAAAGTATGCACGCTTTAGAAGCAAATAGTCACGAGCATCGAGCTTGCCGTTGCCGTTAATATCGGCAATAGCATCGTCGCAGGTAAGCTCGTAGGTGCCGAAGTATGCTCTCTTAAGCAAGAGGTAATCTCTTGCATCTACCTTACCGTTGTCGTTAATGTCGCCCACAACGCCTTCACCAGGTTCGGGCTTAACAACGCCTACGCCCTGAATTTGTACGGTTTCGGTCTTAAGAACCTCTTCGCACTTGGTACACTTAAGGTGCTGGATGTTTTCTTCCAATTCCCAGTGGCCCTTATCGTGACCCTTAGCTTCCTTAAGAACAACGCCGCAGGTCAAGCAGATCTGACCGCCGGTGCAGGTTTCTTCGCCGGGGGTATGGGTGTGAGCCTCTGTAGAGGTAGAATTGGATTTAAGCTTTGCGTATGCCGCAACAGAAAGCTTGTTGCTGCTTACGTTAATACCGTCGAGAGTGATAAGGTCGCCAACCTGAACGCTGTTAAGAGTGTTGGTGTTTGCAGCACTGCCTTTTACTGCACTGCCGTCGGTAACACCGCTTTCCCAGTTGTTTGCAGCGATAAAGATTTCGTCGCTTGCAAGGGTAACAGAGGGGGTAGAGGTGCCGTTACCAAAGCTCTTGCTCTTTACAACGTAGCCGTTCTGAGAAGCATCCCACTTTGCAACAACGTTAGCTGTCCAAGCGTGGTTTGCGTTATCTACGGTAATGGTACCGAAGGAAGGAGTGAAGATGTGGCAATCGCCGCTGCCGATTTTGCTGTTTATACCGTTAATATAAACGTTACCGGAAAGCAAGGGGTCGCCGCTCATAACTTCTACTTCGTCTAACCAAACAAAATTGTTGGTTGCGGTGCTTTCTACCTTAAACTTGATATATCTTGCGTTAACTGCGGTATCAACCGATGCAGTGAGGGTAAGAGTTTGCCAATTACCGTTGGTAATGCCGGTACGAACTGCGTTGCTTGCAGAAACAAGAGGAGTAAAGGTAGAATTGTTGTTAGAATAGGAAACTTCAAGCTTTAACTGGTCATCAAAGGGAACGGCAACGCCGTAATCGCCTGCTGCCATATAAATCTTGAACATATTTGCGTTCTGTGCAGAACCCAAATCTACAACGATTTCGGTGCCCTTTGCGCCAACGAACTTGCCGTTGCCGCCATCGGAATTGCCCTTATCGCCATCGGTAAGCTTTACGCCATCGTTGGGGGTAGAGCTCCAAACGTTGGTCATTGTATAGGATTTGCCCTTAGAGATAACGCTTACGGTGCTTGCCTTCATAGCGGTTTCAAGGTTGGTTCTTGCGGTCTTATAATTTGCGCTGGTGGATGCGCTGTTGTTATATACGCTTACAGCGTTATCGTATGCAGAACGGAATGCGGTAATGCCGCTTGCGCTGTAGGAATCGTAGCGCTTGGTTTCTGCAGTTTCGATAGCAGCCTTAAGAAGCGCCTTTTCATCGGGGGTTTGGTCCTGTTCGTCGGCAGGGATTCCGGTTGCAGAAAGCAAGCAGAACCAGTCTAACTTAAGCTTGCCGGTGTTAAGACGGGATTGAGTTACCCAACAGTCACCATAGCCGCTGGTGGTACCGCGGGCAGTAGAGGGCGCACTGTCAAGAACGTGGAACTTGTTGGTGTTGTAGTTATAGTCTACAAGTGCGATAAAGTGGCCGGGAACGTGGCCGATAGCAACGCCGCCGTTTGCAAGGTGGTTCTTAAGCTTGGTGCTGGAAGAGCCTGCCCAGTTGCTTTCGCTAACAACCGTAAATCCGGCTTTTGCGCCGTATTTAGCGGTAATCTTGGGGTAAAGAACCAAACGGTAGGTACCCTCGCCGCCTGTTACGTTGTATGCACCGATAGAGTGCGCCCATCTTGCAGGGGCATCGATGCCGATATCGTAACCGGTAAGGTAACCGATAGCGTTTCTCATAGAGAAGATACCGCAACCGGTATTATAAAGCGTACCGCCGCCTATATAGTACTTCCACTTAGCCTCGGTCTGAACAAGGTGTGTTAAAGGCTTAGCCGCAGAAGAAGTTATGGCAAAAACGGACAGCATAGAGCAGATCATAATAGCAACCAAAAGCAGGCTGACTATTCTTTTTGTAGCTTTCATGTATGCCTCCTATTTAAAGTGAAAAGAAATTATTATTCGTAAACGTAAGGGTTAGCAATGGTGTAAGTGCCAAAATATGCTCTCTTTAACAAGAGGTAATCTCTTGCATCTACAGTGCCGTTTTCGTTAACGTCTGCAAGCAAGGTGGTAACGTTGTTAAGATCATAGGTGCCGAAGTATGCTCTCTTTAACAAGAGGTAATCTCTTGCATCGATCTTGCCGTTTTGGTTAATATCGCCACGCAAGCCAAGGTTTTCGGGGTCGGGATCAGGTTCGGGGGTGGTGCCGCTGCTTACGTATCTTGCTTCTGCGGTATAGCCGCAGTCCTTACACTGACGAACTTCCATCTTGCCGTCGTCGGTTAAGGTCCAATCGCCAAGAACGTGATCGGATGCTTCGCCAAGAACCTCGTTACATTTTATGCAGTAGGGTGCCTGACCGCAGTGAGGTTCGCTGGGTTCGTGAACGTGTTCGCCGTCAACAACACCGCTGGTGCTTATAATCTTAATATAAGGTGCCGCGCTTACGTTTACCGCATCGGTAATGGTAATACCGTCAAGTGCGATAACATCGCCGGGCTTAAGGTTGTAAAGCAAGCTGCTGTTAGCCGCACTGCCAATAACCTGAGTACCATCGGAAATACCGCTTTCCCAGTTGTGAGCCGCAATAAAGATCTGGTCTGCGTTAAGCTTAACGGTGGGGGTAGCAGTACCTTCGCCGGAGGTAACGCTGTCGATCATGAAGTTGCCGTCGGGCTGTTTGGTAGCGATAACGTTAATTGTCCAAGCGTGGTTAGCGTTGGAAACGGTAATTTCGCCGAAGGAAGGGGTATAGATGTGGCAATCGCCGGATTCGATTCTGCTGTTTACGCCGGAAACGTAAATACCGCCGGAAAGGGGTGCGCCGCCGCTTGCTACTTCAAGCTCGTCGATCCAGAAATATGCGTTGCAGTTGATAGTAAACTTAATATATCTTGCGGTTACAGCGTTTTTAGCCGCATAGGTCATGGTGTAAAGCTCGCTGTATGCGGTGCCGTCAACAATATCGCCGTCGCCAACCTTTTGGATAGAAAGGTTGCCTGCAATTTCGGTAAAGGTGCCGGTTGCAGAATCGGAATAAGAAACCTTTACGCTGTTGGGCAAGGGAATGCCCCAGAAGTTGCTTGCTACGTAAGCGGTGTAAAGGTTGCTTGTTTTTTCAGAGCCCAAATCGATAGTGATTTCTACGTCGCCGCTGTGGTAATATGCAGCATAGGTGCTGTCGTAAATGCTAACGGTAGAAGAGCTCTTTACGCCGTTGGTAAGCTTGTTGTTGGAATCGTTAAATTCGGTACGGGCAGTAACGCTGGAGGTATAATTGCAGTTGCCGGAAAGAACGATCTTGCCGGAAACAACCATTGCGTTATCAAGAGCGGTTTTTGCAGCCTTGATATCGGTTTCGGTAGCGGAATCGTTGTTGTATACGCTAACTGCGTTATCGAAAGCGTTACGCAATGCGGTAAGGCTTGCGGAATCGTAAGAGGAATAACGTAATTCCTTAGCCTTGTTAATAGACTGCAACAAAGAGGGCTTAGAGTTGCTCTGGCAGTTGTTGTAGCCGTTAGCCTTCATAATAGAGGGGTAATCCTTGTAGCAAACGTCAAGGTCCAGGGCCTCTACCTTGGTGGTGCCGGATTTATAAATGCCGTTATATATGTAAGAAGAGCCGTTTTTGATGTTGGACCAAGAGTACTGCCACATAGAGTAGCCCTGTGTGTTGTACGCCTTGGAGGTGTGGGTGAACTGGCTGCTCCATTCACTACCTGCGCCGTTAAGAACGTGTGCGATCCAAAGGTCGTTGTTTTGCTTAAAGGAAGAGGTAAGCTTGTTAAAGAACTGTGTACCGGAATAGATACCGGGGTAATAGCCCTTAGCCTTAAGAGTATCGCACCAGCCTTCGCAAAGTGCGGTAGCGTTTGCAGAGCTTAATGCAATCTGGTCTGCTTCTTCTATATCATAGAAGATAGGATATTCGAAGTACATATTGTGCTGTTCGAATACGCTAATAGCCCAAGCGGCGTCGGAAGCGGCGCCGGATTTGGTGGTTTTAAGACCGTAGAGATATACGCCCAAGGGCATACCTGCGGCGCGCGCATTCTTATAAAAGGAAAGGAACGCCTTATCCACGCTCTGACCGTAACCCAAACGAAGGATTACGAATTCACAGCCGGATGCCTTAAGCTTGTTAAAATCTACGTTTTTACCGGTGGAATCGCCGGCTTGCCAATAGGAAATATCAACGCCTAATGCGTAATAATTCATGTCGGTAGGTGCGCCCATGCCCTCTAATGCCGAGGCACTGATCATTCCCAAGGGGAACAAAGCCAAGGTCAAAACAAGGGTGAGAAGCAGGGCGAATAATCTTTTGGTGAGTTTCATACTGCATCTCCTTACAAAAATAGTCATATATACTTAGTTTGATTATACCCTCTGCGAAGCATAAAGTCAATGGAAACTTCCCTATCTTGCAGTTTTTTGTGCAAAGGGCTGTCGTTCACAAAACGTTTTTGTGCAATTTTACCAAACAAAAGCCCTAAACTATGGGGTCAACCCTAACCGT
>JAFYOG010000059.1 GCA_017560285.1 Clostridia bacterium | reverse complement strand
TCGCTTTTTCTTGAAATTTTATCAATTTCATCGATGTAGATAATACCGCGTTCTGCCTTCTTTACATCAAAATCAGCCGCTTGTATAAGGCGAAGAAGAATGTTTTCAACGTCTTCACCAACGTAGCCCGCTTCGGTTAACGTTGTGGCATCGGCAATAGCAAAGGGAACATCAAGCATTTTTGCAAGTGTTTGTGCCAAAAGTGTTTTCCCGACACCGGTAGGACCTAACAGCAAAACGTTACACTTGCTAAGCTCTACATCATTTTCTGTAACGTTATTTTCTTTTTTATCAGCAACCGAATTTATGCGCTTGTAGTGATTATATATAGCAACAGATAAGGTAATTTTAGCCTTATCCTGACCGATAACATACTTATCCAGCTCTTTTTTAATATCAACAGGTTTAGGTAAAGTTAGTTTTTCGGTTTTTTCTTCTATCGGTTCAACCGTTTCTACAAGAGACGCATTATATTCTTCGGAAATTTCACAGCACAGCGTTAGACATTCGTCGCAAAAATCAATATGATTGCCCTCTATATAAAGGGTTGTCAAATGCGCAGAAGGTCTACCGCAAAAGCCGCATATTTTTTTAATATCAGCCATTATTCTCTTTTTCCCAAAACCTTATCTACCAAGCCATATTCCATAGCAGATAAAGCATCCATATAATTATTTCTGTCTGTATCCTTTTCGATAGTTTCAACGTCTTTGCCGGTTACATCGGCAAGCAGTTGATTTAACATCTTGCGAATACGTTCCATTTCTGCGGCTTCAATTTCCAAATTGGTTGCCTGATCTTGAAAATGTCCGTTAATTAAAGGTTGATGAATCATAATCTTTGAGTGAGGCAAAGCAATACGTCTTCCCTTTTCGCCGCACGCAAGCAATACTGCAGCCATGCTGGCACACATACCAATGCATATGGTGCTAACGGGGCACTTGATATAGTTCATAGTATCATAAATCGCCATACCTGCGCTGATAGAACCGCCGGGAGAATTTATATACAAGCAAATTTCCTTTTCGGGGTCCTGACTTTCCAGAAAAAGCAATTGTGCCACCACAAGCGAGGCAACCGTATCGTTTATAGGCTCGCCTATAAAAACAATTCTGTCGTTAAGCAATCTGGAAAAAATATCGTAAGACCGCTCACCTCTAACCGTTTGCTCTACAACAACGGGCACTAAAGACATAATTAATCAACCTTTCGGATTTATTTTGTAGTAATTACAGCGTTTTCCTTAATGAAATCTACTGCTTTGCGAAGAACGATATCCTCGGAAATGCTATCTTCGGGAATGCTAGATTTAACAGTTTCCACATCTACATTATAGCCGGATGCGATCTTCTTATATTCAGCTTCGATATCCTTTTTAAGCGCCTTGATCTTTTCGCTCTTAGCTACCTTTGCAAGAGCTAATCTAACCTTAACGGATTTTTCTGCCTCGGGCTTAAGATTTTCACGGAAGGATTCCATGGTCATACCGGTGTACTGGAAGTACATATCGATAGAAGCGCCCTGAGAAGAAATTCTATATTCGAAATCGCGTACCTGAGTATCGATTTCCTGCTGAATCATACAATCGGGAATTTCAACGGTGGTGTTAGCAACCAAAGCATCGATAAGTGCGTTTTCGAGCTTGCTTTCAGCAGCCTTTTCGCGACGTTCGGTAAGTTTTGCCTTGATATCAGCCTTGTATTCATCAACGGTGTTAAATTCGGAAACGTCCTTTACGAATTCGTCATCAAGTTCGGGAAGTTCCTTTACCTTAAGCTCGTGAAGCTTGATCTTGAATACAACAGCTTTGCCTGCAAGATTTTCTGCGCCGTAATCTTCGGGGAAGGTTACGTCGATATCGAATTCTTCGCCAACGTTCTTGCCAACGATCTTTTCTTCAAAACCGGGGATAAAGCTACCGCTACCCAAAACAAGAGGATACTTTTCGCCTTTGCCGCCATCGAAAGCTACGCCATCAAGGAAGCCTTCAAAATCGATAGTAGCTTCGTCGCCATCCTGTGCTGCACGGTTATCTACGGTGAGCATACGGGAATTGCGTTCGCGGGTTGCATCGATTTCCTTCATAATATCTTCGTCGGAAACTTCTACGGTTTCTTTTTCAACTTCCAAGCCGGTGTAGGAAGAAATTTCTACGTTGGGCTTAGTGAAAACAGATGCCTTAAGAGTAACGCCTTTATCGTCGATAGAAACAACTTCAATCTCGGGACGGCTTACAACATCGAGCTTTGCAGATGCAACAGCTGCTTCGTAAGCACCGGGAAGAAGATTATCGATTGCTTCATCAAAAAATACGGT
>JAFYOG010000058.1 GCA_017560285.1 Clostridia bacterium | reverse complement strand
TTTTTCAGCATAAAACGCATATATAGTGTGCTGCCTGCGATAGAGCGCACTATATGGCGGTATAAAACCCAAAACGGCGGAAAATACCCAAAAAATACCACAGCGGCTTGCTTTTTTGGGGTTGACAAAGCAAAAAATATGTTGTACACTAACGCTGTATAGATATCCCCAACGATTTACATAAAAGGAGAATCCCCCGTGAAAAGACTAACAGCATTACTACTTACGGCAATAATGGTATTTACTATAATACCTGCGTCGTTTTTGTCTGCTTCGGCGCACGGCAGAGGTGTAGCGCAAAATAACCGCGACAACCTTTCTATCGATAATGCTCCCGGACAGATTATTCCCTCTACGGTTGTTGTAGACGGCAGTGAAGACGATACCGGTTGGGACCACGACGACTGGCAAACAGTTAACGCAGGTACCGGTATTTGGGATGCCGTATACTACCGCAGCAGTGATTTTACTTACAAATATCAGTTGCATTCCGATTATCAGTACCTTTACGGTATTGTAAAATTGGATATTAACGATATTTACAACGGTACTTTAAATGACGTTACCATTTGGCTTAACAGCGATACTTCTGTTAAGAGCTACACTGCAAAGCTTGTTTTTAGTGCAAGCAACGTTACCAAAGCCGACGGTACCTTAACCCCTACCATTTATTTTATCGATGGTACCACGAAGGCGTTCGATACCCTTCCCGCAGGTAACACCGCAATCGAAAAATCTCTTTACGTCGTTAAGAACGATAACGGTGTTATAACCGTGGAATTCAGATGCCTTACCGAGGTATTGTGCGGCGAAGCTCAGAAGACTATGACAGCGTACGTTTCGGTTGGTACACACTACGCAGACGGCGACGTTACCCAGAACCTTTACCACCCCCGTTTCGATGCAGAAATCGACGGTACCGGCATTGACCCTACCAAGGCTTGGCCCGCAAACGCATCTGAAATCACCCAGCGCGAAATTTATGCGCTCCCCAACGCAGATTATTCTAAGGTTCTTCCTAACGAAATGGTTATCGACGGTGAATTTAAAGAGGGCGTTTGGGCTCCCTTTACCACCATGTATACCGAAGGCTTGGATAGATTTGAATACCGCGATAAATATAAAGATAATGTTGGCGGTTTTCCCACTATCGACTTTTCTAACGTAAAATATCACTTGGTAGATAAGTTCGATAATAAAATTCCTTGGCAGGTAGCCGGCGATTCCACCGGTACACCTATTAAGTATAAGTACGACGTACGCTACGACGGTAAATATCTTTACGGCGCAGTTGTTGTATATTGCGATATATCCCACGTTGCAAAAGCATTTACCCCTGCGGGTGAGTCCGCCGCGGGCAGAGATACCTCGTTGTACCTTACGGTTGGTACTTCCAAGCTTAATGCCGGCTATACCAACGGTACTGCAGGCACGTCCAAGATCTTGGTAATAAACAACAACAGCGTAGCCAAGGTAGCTCCTTATGATTCCAGCAAATATAGCTTCGATTATCAAAAGGGCACGACTCCTACTTTTGATGGCCACTCTATAAAGGAAGACGGTTACAAGGACATAATCGCAGGTTCTAACAGAATAGACGATTATTTGGTAGAATACGAATTCCAAATTCCGTTGTCTAAGCTTATTCAATCCGGCGATACCGGCGATTACGGCTTCGTTCTTTCTGTAAACGCAGCTCCTTACGATTTGAACACTGTTCCCACCTGGTTCTGTACCAACAGCCCTGTAACCAGCTCTTGGGGCGGATGCAAAAACTTGGGCAATATCTTTAACAATAGAAAAACTAACATCGACACCGAAGGCTGGTCCGCTAACGGTAAATTGGAAGCAGGCAGATGGACAGCTATTAAGGCTGCCGATAACAAGATCGACTACGGTTCCAGAGATACCGCAGGTGCTAACCACGTTACCGGTACATCCTCCAATTCCAATTTCAAAACCGAGCATATGGCATACCAGATCGCAATCGACGGCGATTATATGTACGGTATTGCATTGATCGAGGATGCAAGCTGGGGCGAGAATAAAAACTTTAACCTTTGGATAAATAACGGTACACCCCGTTGGGGCGACGTATACGATAATAAGCTTGCGTTTGCCCTTACCAATGCTGGGGAAACCACCGTTCTGCTAACCAACAGCTATAGAGCAAGTTCTGAATTTTACAACGGTTCCGAGAATATCCTTACCGGCGTTTATAATGCTTTAAGAGCGCAGGGTAAGACCCACGATCAGGCTATAGCATATTTAACAGATGCAGAAACCGGCAGAGGCTTTTCCGGTACCGGAAATATTAACCCTGACGATTCTTCTGTACTTGGTTACGGCACCAAATGGTTAATGCACCCCACAAACGCAGTAAGAACCCAGGGTGTGGAAGCGGTTATGAGGAAGATCGACCGCGCTACTACCGACAGCACGGGCAAAGCAGTTACCGAAAAACAGATTCTTTTGGAATTTAAGATTCCCTTGGAAATGCTTTGCGTAACCGAAACCGAAGAAGCCGGCATCGAGGATTATGCATTCACTTATGTGGCTTCTGTTGGTTCCTCTGATGGTACAGCCAAAGAAATGGTCCACCCCATGATGTCTAACCGCAATATCAGCCGTGTTGACGAAAGGGTATTTGACAACACAAGATGGAACACCGGTTCTGCAAAAATACAAATAACCAACGGTCGTTACACCAACAACGTTCCCGACGGTAAGCTTCAGGAAGAATATTGGGATACCGTAGACGAGCTTATTAAGGTTGACGGTGCTACCGGTGAATGGCAAAAGCCTCCTCAGGGCGACGACCACGTAGACTATTCCTACCGTGTATTTACCGGACGTGAATGGCTTTACGGCGCGGCGCAAATTAACGCTGCCGCATTGGCAAACAATACCAAGTTTACAATTTATTTTAACAATAAGGTTCAGGGCTCTAATTTATCTAACGTAGCCACCGGCTATATGGAAATTAAGCTTGACGAAGATATGGAACCTGTCGTTACCATAAAATCGGGTGACGGTAAAAACTATAGCTATAGCGGCTTTATAAGCGACGACAGTGCTTTGCACGGCGAAGTAAAAAAGGCTGTGGTTCCCTTCTTGGAAAAGGCTACCCGTTATGATATTGTCGATCCCAAATCTAAGCAGATCGACAAAAGCTACGGTTACGCCTCTATGAAGACCATTAACGGCGTAACCTACGTAGAATTTAAGCTTAATCTTGATAAATACGTTGTAGATAATTCCGGTAAGACGGCTTTCAAATTTAACGATACCATTGGCACTGCTTCCGACGGAGTTCAGCGCAACTGGACACAAGATAAGAACATTGACACGTTCTATATCGAACCCCGCGAAAAGATCGAATACGTTGTAAGCGTAGAACAGGACGGAAATATACTTTTCCACAACGGCGGCGATGATTACCAGCTTTGGGCAACCGGCGTTAACCCTGCTGCGAACGCTATCGGCAACTGGGGCGGTTATATTATCAATCAGGATATTGCATCCCACGTTAAGCCGGACGGTTGGACCTACATTTTAATGTGCCCCTCCGAGATTGAAAACGTATATAAGATTGAAGCTATTAACTGGCTTGGTGTTTACGATGAATCTACCGAAGCGGCTTGGAACAAATGGCAAAACACCTATATTCCCAACCTTCACGACGGTGCAATCCTTTATAAGCTTATTGACGTAGATGGCGCTACCTACCCCGAGCATTTGCAGTGGAGCCTTAACGAAGGCCACAAAGATACCGGTATACTTGATAAGATTCTTAATGCTGACAAATACGTTCGCTTTACCAACTTTAACCCCTTGGGCAATACCTTTGAAGAAGTGTTCACCCAAATGGGTAACAAGGATACTCCTTATACCCTTCGCGGTTATGCAACCAGCGCAACCTTTGAACCCTTCGAGTTCCCCGGTGACGACCTTAACAAGGTTCAAAACGGTGTTACCCAGTACCCCGATAAGTCTTGGACCTTTACTACCGATTATACGGTTGAACCCTTAAAGAACTTTGCGCCCGAAAACATTATCGTTGACGGTTATCTTGACGATGCCGGTTGGGCAGAGGATAAGTGGATTCACGTTTCTAACGACGTAAACGGTAACCTTCAGAACCCCGGTTCCAGTAATACCAAACATTTTGAATACGATTATCAGATCCGTACCGACGGCGAATACGTTTATATCGCCGCTATTATGGACCGTGACCCCGATTTCGATAACCCCGAAGAAGACCCCACTTGGTATTCCGGCCCTCATTTTAGAATTTGGATTCAGAGCCAAGGCGAAGGCTACGATTATAACGGCAGCGGTGCAATAGACGCTAACGAAAAGTTCGACGATGCAGTTTCCTTCACCCACTTCTTCGATATTCAGTTGGGCGCAGAAAAAGACCCCAACGCTCCCAACGTAGGCGAATTCGGCTATAGCCGTAACAAGGAATCGGTTATTTTGGTAAACAAATATTCCTACAAAAACGATAACCTTTCCTTTGAACCCCTTAGAGACAGTAACACTCATATTTCTGTAGAAGACAGCGTTACTGCAACTGAATATAACGGCCAGATTAAGCTTCACTATAAGGGCGTATCCTTGCGTTACGGTACTCACTTCAATATGGATGATAACGAAGGCTGGTGGGATAGACCCAACGGCGGTAACGCACAAACCGACGGCACCAAGACCACATGGGATATTTACGAAACCACAAATAAATTCGGTCAGGATTCCGTATTCTACGGTGAACGTAATACCGTTTTGGAAAATACCGTTGAGGGTGTTGGCAACTCATACACCTCCGATAGCTGGTATGCTCAGCCCGAGGTAACCAAATACACCTACGGTAAAGAACACGCATCCTATAATACCACCAAGGACGGCAAAAAGGCTGTAGTGGAATTTAAGTTTGCTCTTGCAGATATCGGTACCGATAGCGAGCACGGCTTTAAATATTACGTACAGGGCTCCTCCGGCGGTCGTACCACCTCTAACGCGTTCGTTCTTTTCCACCCCCACTTTACCGTTGAACCCGATACCGGCGCATCCGAAAATGCATACACCAACTACCATTTGCCTTTCTGGGTATGGGGCGAAAATGCATTCTATTGCGATAAGCAGTGGTTCTACGATAATATGCTTAACAACCCCAAGGAACCTGTTCTTCCCTTGGGCGGTCAGACCGTAGAGGATTATGAAGTAAACGATAAAACGACGTGGTCCAGCGCAGTACGCTTTGGTGTGCTTTACGATGCCGATTATTTAGACGAAGTTTACGGCAAGACCGATTGGACCGGTGCCGAAAACATCTATAAAGACGCCACCTATTGGGACGTTAAGGAAATCGGCTTGGTTCTTGGTGTTTCTCAGCGTTTGCAGCTTAAAGGCACCGACGTAGAGCTTTATACCGATACAAAATATCCCGGCACAAACACTAAGGTAAATTACGTGGATTCCGACAGTATTATCCACCGCGTAGACGATACCAATATGGCGGACTACTCCTCCTATATCTATTATGCGGTAACCAATACCTCCGGTCACGAAAACGACAAGCTTACCTTCCGCGGCGCTGTAGAATATTATCCTTACGACGATATCTATTACGACCACGATATCCCCACAAAGCTTCCGAACGATCAGTCCGGCCACTCCTTCCGTCCTACCTATTATTCCAACGTACTTACACGTAGCTATAATATGATCAAGCAGGGCAGCCAGAAGTACGGCAACAGCAGTAATATGCCCGGTTTGGACAGACCTATCGTTCAGATTAATAAGGTAGACTACGCAAACGGTATTAAGGTAGCGTATATCCCCTTGGATAACCGCCCCGTTAACTACCAGCGCGTTCAGTACCTTGCACAATCGGTTGGTATTGATCTGTTAATGCCTCCCGAAGACTTGTTCAAAAACACCTTGGACAACAACGATACCGATCCCAACAACAATACAAGATCCGATTCCGGTAACCCCTTGCAGTTGTTGAACTGGCTTAAGAACGAGGCTTCTGCTGCAAGCTATTATGTGCTATCCTTGGATATGCTCTTCTCCGGCGGCCTTATCGGTTCCCGCGCGGCCGAGGTTGATAAGGATTACGATGATGACGCAACCGAAAAATTTGTTTACCGCGACGGCGAAACCATTATCGAAAACTACACTATCGGTACGGTTGATCCTACCACCGGCATGTACGTGCTTTCTGAAGGCGAGCGGGCAATTATCGATTACCTTGCAGACCTTGCAGCCCGCGAAGATAAATACGTTGTATACTTCGATACCGTAATGCGTCTTGCATCCACCACCTATTACGGCGATTATACCATAAACGATTACAACGCATTGCGTGGTGATGCAAAAACCGGTTTTGCCGCTATCGAAAGAAAACAGCTTTACGGTAAAGACCTTACCTTGGAAAATATCTTTGCAGGCTACAATAAGGATGCCGATGACAACGTGATTTCTTCCGACGGTACGTTCACCTATAACGGAATAACTACCGATAAGATTGACGAATATCTTAAGAACCGCAAGCGTAAGCTTACCATTATCAATAAATTGTTGCAGACCCCGGGCAAAAACGGCAAGCGCACCGCAGATAATATCGATAAGCTTATTCTCGGCGCAGACGACTCCAGCAATGACATATCTATCCAGACCAACGAGCTTAGATACCTTGAGGAAAAACTCCTTGGCGATAACGAAAACGTTGTTGTAATGGCGGCGGCAGACGAGCTCGGTCAGCTTGGTATTTCCGACGTTACCACCGCAATTTACGGTCAGGTAAACGTTAACGTTCAATATTTCGGCGCAGGCAAGGATAAACCCGCAGACGAATACGACCGCGGCAATCTTGCTTCCACCGTTAAGGCACACGTAAAGGCAGCCGGCGGTTATTACGACTATAACCAAGACGGCGGCTTGGACGTATTGATTCTTACCCGTACCGATATGGCTGACGGCGTTAAGGGTTACAACGCAACCGAATATGCAACTCTTGTTTCTAACGTAAAAACATTGCTTGCAAAAGCACAGGCAAACATTAACGCAAACATCCCCACCTGTATTGTAGATGCATCTGGCGATAAGGGTGAAGGTACACTTTCGGCTTATATGTTCGGCACAAACTTCAAAAATTATAGCCACGTTGGCAGCGACGTTGCAAAGTATGCTCTTACCGACGTTGGATTGTTGCTTGGCTACAGTGAATGGAATACCGTTGCAAACGCTTTGGGTATTTCCTTGGGTAACGCTATTGCACGTTACACCTATTTGCAAAACAGTGCCGAAATTACTACCGAAAGTAATTACGGCTTTATGAAGAACATCACCCACGCATTCGTAAAGGATATCGCATACCGCGAATTCGGTGTTCCCGAAGTAGCCGGTGCAACCGTTCCCGAACTCACATACAACGTTAATACCGGTGAGTCCAGTAAACAAAATGCGGCGGTTAAGTTCTATGAATTAGCTCCCTATATTACCGATAAGATCAACGCATCCGAAATTTACGTTGGCGAAATCGGTACAGCCGGCTCCAGAGTAGAACCCTTTACCGAGGTTAAGGTTTCTGACCTTTACTTCCCTTGGGAAAGACACTTTGAAGCAGACTTCAATATCACCTTCTCTTCTAAGGCAAGCGCAAATATCGCAGGCAACGGTTCCTATGAATTTGCAGAATCTGATAAGCCGATTTGGAGCGAAGATAAACAAGACTGGATATACGCTAACGAAGTTGCACATACTGACAAGATACTAACCGATGGTGAAGCACAGAACGTTGAATATGGTTACGGCAACGATGCTAACTGGAGCAGATTCACCAACCACGGCTATTATGGCGGTATGGAGAACAGACACGTAACGTTTACCTTCGATCAAGCGATCGATGCAGGTTACGTAAGAGTTCACTTGTTGGCACCTAACAAGTCTATTGCCGGCATTCAGATGCCTTATTCGATTTTGGTAGCGGGCTCTAACGATATGACCAACTGGACACAGATTGGCGCTATCGAACCTAGTTATGTAGACAATGCCAATAAGTATGATTCTGACAACTGTATGCCTAACGGTAACTCTAAACCTGATCAATATTATCGCTTCTGGCCCGAAGCAACGCTTATTGGTTCCAGAACCGAAGGCACAGTTACCACAGATCTGTATGGTGTATGGGCAACAGTTCCCTTGAACGGTTATGCAGAACAGTATAAGTACATCCGTATATACATTCAGGGTTGGGGCGCTACCTACCTCAACGAAATCGAAATCTACGAAGCAGATAGCAATTACGATGCTTCTTGGATACTTTCCGGTGAGGAAGTTTATATACCCGAATCCGTAGCATAATTCAACAACAAAAAAGAAGGCTTGAAAAAGCCTTCTTTTTTATGCCCGTAACCCAAACAAATAACCCAAAACACGCAAATAATGCTTGAAAATAGAATATATTTGTGGTACAATGGCAATATATTACGGTTTGGAGTAGTTAGTTATGACAAATATTGCAATATTAGGTTTTGGTACGGTTGGCAGCGGCGTTTACGAGGTTTTA
>JAFYOG010000006.1 GCA_017560285.1 Clostridia bacterium | reverse complement strand
TTTTATTTGATAAATCCAAGTTGTTTTCTTCAAAATAACTGCGAATTTTATTCAAAAAATCAGTTTTCACTTGATTCGTCTGTAAATTCATCACTTATACTCATAAATTTAAAATATTTGCCTACCCAAGCGAGTTTTACAATACCCGGGCTACCGTGACGGTTTTTAGCAACGTTACAGTCGGCAACAATATAATCGGAATTTGTTTCCTCGGGCGCATCCCCTTCGTTCCGTTCATAATAATTGCTTCTGTATAAGAATAAAACAATATCTGCGTCCTGCTCGATAGAGCCGGAATCACGCAAATCCGATAACATAGGCTGTCTTTCCTTGCCGCTTCGTTTATCGGTAGCACGGGATAACTGAGAACACAAAATAATGGGGATTTCAAATTCCTTAGCCATAAGCTTAATAGCGCGGGTTATACTTGCTATATCCTGCACCTGATTGTTTGTAACTATATCGGGATGCATTAACTGCAAGTAGTCGATAATAACCAAACCTACGTTGCCAAGCCTGCGAAGCATAGATTTCATTGCGCTGGGAGTAATGTTGGGATTAGGCGCAATAAAAATATTAGTTTTTGATAAAACACTTGCTGCCTCGGCTAATTTTGTCCAATCATCGGGGCTTAAGTTGCCCGTGCGCATATTTTTGCTGTCTATAAGGGCTTCACTGCTTAACATTCTGGAAACCAACTGTTCAGAAGACATTTCCAAAGAAAAGACAACAATGTTTTTATCGGTTGTTTTAGCAACGTTGGTAGCAACGTTCATACAAAAGCTGGTTTTACCCATACCGGGACGGGCGCCCACAACAATCAAATCGCCCTTGCCCATACCAACCAACATTCGGTCGAGCTTTTCAAAACGTGTGGGTGTACCGGAAAGAAGGTCAGGATCTTCTTCCAGCATACGAAGTAACTTTACGTAATCTGCAACAACGTCGCCGATTTTGTCCAAGCCTTCGCTGTATTTATCTTGCGATATAGAATAAATTTTACTCTCTGCAAAATTTATAGCCTTGGCAACCTCGCCCTTTTCGCTATATGCTAAATCAGAAATATCGCGCGAAGCCTCGATTAAAGCTCGAAGCATTGCTTTATCTCTAACAATCTTGGAATATTCCTCGATATTAGCCGCACCGGAAGCCAGATCAACAAGCAGCTTTATGTACTTTGCCGCATCGCCTTCGGTATAAGTACCCATGCTTGTAAGCGTGTCGATAAGAGTTACCGGATCGATAACTCTGCTCTCGTTAAACATATTTCGCATTGCTGCAAAAATCTGTTTATGCTGTTCAAGGTAAAAGTCGCCTTCTTTAAGCGTTGCAACGTCGGCAAACTTTTCGGAATCCACAATTACGGTGCCGAGTATCGCCTGCTCTGCCTCGAGAGAAAATGGCATTGTTTTGAAAGTCTCTAACTCAGACATTGCTAATCCTCTTTACTTCTTAAGCTTCTACAATTAACTTTAAATCTGCAGTTATGCCCTGGAATAATTTAATCTTTGCGGTATATTCACCTGCAGTTTTTATTGTGGTTGAAATAGAAATGGATTTTTTGTCAATTTTTAAGCCCAAATCCTTTTCTATTTTATCGCTTACGTCTTTGGTGGTTACGGCACCGTAAAGACGGCCGTCTGCACCGCCACTTGTTTTAAATACTATTTTTTTATCAGACAAAAAGGCCTTTGTTTCCTCTGCTTTTTTCTTTTCTTCTGCCAAATGGAAAGCCTGACTTTCCTTTTTGGTTTCGATCTCTTTTATAGAGCTTGCATCAGCAGGCTTTGCCAATTTTTTAGGAAAAAGGAAATTTCTCGCATATCCGTCCGATGTGTTGATTAATTCACCCTTTTTACCTTGGCCTTTTACGTCTTCAAGTAAAATTACTTTCATTAAATTTAACCTTCTTTCACATTTCCCATATATTCGGAAATAGCATTTTTAAGAACTGCCAGCGCTGTATCCATATCGTATACAGTTTCGCCAAGCGCTCCGTTTTCGCGCCTTCTTATAACGGCACCTGCAGATTGGAAGTGGCCACCGCCGCCAAGCAAGGTGGCTATATTAATTACGTTTATTGTGCCATCGCTTCTTGCCGATAAGTTAATACCGTTATCTAAAGAATACAGAACAAAAGAAGCAGAAATACCGTCTATATCAACAAGACGTTCGGCAGCCTTAGATGCGGTTACCTTATTTTGAGGATTATTGTTTTCGTTATATGTAGATATAGCGAATTTATCGAGATAAATTTCCATATTCTGCTCTATTTTAGCAACAGTGCGGAATTGTTCAACATCAGATTTGAACAAATTCTTCGCCTTGCCTGCTTCGGCACCGGCGCTCTTAAGATACATGCAAGCAGAATAAGTTCTGGTGCCGGTATCTCTAGAAAAGAACTGAGTATCCAACAGAATGCCCGCCATTAAAATTTGTGCCTCTTCTTGGCGTAAAATATAAGGATTTAAAGATAATTCCAAAATTTCACATACAAGCTCGGATGCACTGGAGGCAGTTGGGTCTATGTTAGTAGGTTGAATTACCTGCGGACCCAATACCTCTTTAATTGCATGGTGATCGATTACAACTACCTTACTTGCGTTTTCGTAAACACCGCGTGCGGCGAACAGATCGGGATTAGATGCATCAGTAATAATAACCAACGTATCGGGTGTAAGCTGTTCTTGTGCGTAAACTGCATCTACAAATACGTTTTGATATTCAGGAAAATCTGCAATCAGTTCAATGATTTTAGATATATTAGCATCGTTTTTATCGGCAACGATACAATACGGTTTATTATAGCTTTGAACAAGCTTTGAAATACCGATATTGGATGCTATAGAGTCGAAGTCGGGACGAGAATGCCCCATAATTATAACGTTAGATGCCGCAGGAATATTGTCGCATAAAATATCTCTGCACAGTCTTGAACGGATTTTAGTCTGACGTTGAACAGCCTTTGTTTTACCGCCGTAGCTGTCTTCGCCGTCGATTGTTTTAACAACCGCCAAAGCGCCGCCGCGCTGTAATGCGGAACGCAAAGCCGCTTGTGCCGATTCGCGCTTTTCTGCAAGCGTGCCAAATTCGGATGATACACCGATAGAAATCGTTATAGGCGTTGCAGATTCATCCAAGGATGCTTCTACAACCTTATCCAAAATATCAAATTTTGTATCGATAATACCTTTTAAATAACGATTTTCAAACTGCATAACGTACTTATCACGATCATATTCGGTAAGTATTGCAGAACAGCTCTTTGCCCATTCGAATAAAAGCTTATTAACGGTAGCAGAACCGAAACGTCGGTTTTCCTGAACCTCTTCGGTAACCTCGTTGGTATTATCAATAACAATATAAGCTACACGAACCGCACTGTCCTCGTATTCTTTTTTAAGCTTTTTCTCGTTATCGCGGGAATACCAAATTGTACCAAACAACTTCTGCTGCTTGGTTTCTAAAGGAAATACACGTACTTCGTAATAGGAATGTGTGGTATCTACAGGAATAAAATCAACAAATTCCTCGTAGCTTGCTTGCAGATTGCGATAAGCAAACTTTCCGTCGAACAGATGCGACGTACCCGAAGTAATGTGGTGCTGAGATACCTCTGTTAAGGAATCAAACTCGCGGTTTGTCCAAACGATTTTATTAGATTCGTTAACGACCATTACGGGAGAATCGAGATTTTCTACCATTGAATGTATCATTTGGGACATTCCCACCGAATCAAACTTAGAAAATAAGCCGCTTTTCCCTGTACAAAACAGAATAACCAAAATTATTCCATATACAATCGCGCCTGCAAAAACTATTAAGCCCGATAACTTATTAACAAAAATAAGCGTAGCGGACAAAATTAATAATATGCATAAACCTATAAGTTCATAGGAAAAATTATGAAAAAATTTAGAAACTCTATTCATATTTTACCTCCTAAATCATTTCATTATATCATTAAAGAACCGAAATGTCAAATATCAGTCCAAAAGGCGCTGTTGTGTTATATCGGGATCGCTATCTTCAAACAAAACGCCTGCTGCGGGTAATTTGCTCTTTCTGTATCTGGATTCCTTTTGCAGCTTCTTGGTTTCGGGGTCATAAACAGAAACAGAAACCACTTTTTTACCTTTTTTAAGGGTATATAAAGTACTGCCGCAGGATGTTTTAGTGGATTTTTCGATAATTTGTCCTTCTTTAATCAACAACGCACGATCATCATCGGAACGAACTAAATATTCGTTCTTGCCATTTGCCAAAAATACAGCAACTGCGGGGGAGCTTGCGTTAAACGCATTAGTAAGCTTTTTACGGTTGGTTTTTGTTGCGTAGGAATCCAAAGGTATAGAAACAGCCTTGCCGTTTTCGAAGAAAATAACAACCCTGCCTTTATAATCCTTTAGGCAAACCGCAGAAATAACCTTTTCGTCATCATTAAACTTAAGTTTAGCCGGAACGTAATCACCCAACGCGCTCGCTTTGGAATCTTCGAAATCGTTTAAGCGGGATTTATATACCTGAGCTTCGCTTGTAAAGAACAATATTTCATCGGTATTGTTAGTAACGAAATGACTGCGCATATAATCGTTTTCTTTGTATTTTTGAACGTCGTTACCGCGCAAAGAAGCTAAGGTGCACTTTTTAAAGTAACCTTCCATACTTAAAAACGCTTCGCAGGGGTATTCCGCAATGCCTTCTTCTATATTGGCATCGTCAATTTCGTCTTTATCAATAATATAGGTCTTTCTGGGTGCGCCGTATTTATTGGCAATATCAGAAAGCTGTTTAATTATTCGTGTTTTAATTCTGCGTTCGCTTGAAATAAGAAGCTTTAGATCTGCTATTGCCTTTTCTAATTCTTCTATCTCTTCAATACGTTTTAAAATATACTGCTTGTTAAGGTTGCGCAACTTAATATCAGCAACGTATTCGGCTTGTACCTCATCTATAGAAAAGCCTGCCATTAAGTTAGGCACAACGTCTTTTTCGTTTTCTGTGCCGCGTATGATAGCGATAGCCTTGTCTATATCAAGCAAGATAGATTTTAAACCTTGCAACAAATGCAATTTGTCTGTCTTTTTGCCTAATTCATATATATAGGTACGACGTAAACATTCTACTCTAAATGCACACCATTCTTCTAATATGTCTTTAATTCCAAGGGTTTGGGGGATGCCGCCAACAAGAATATTGAAATTGCATTTAAAATCGTCTTCTAATTTTGTAAGCTTAAACAGCTTTTGCATAAGTTTTTCCGGATCAACGCCGCGCTTAAGATCAATCGCCATTTTAAAACCGTTAATATCGATTTCATCGCGAACGTCGGAAACGTCCTTAAGCTTCCCTTCTTTTACAAGCTGGATCATAGATTCACGTATTTTGCCCAACGTTGTGGTATAAGGGATCTGAAGAACTTCAATTCTGTTTTCTGCTTTATCGTAAATATACTTTGCCCTAACCTTTATAGATCCTTTGCCGGTTTCGTATATTTCCTTAATTTTTTCTCTGTCGTAAATTAATAATCCGCCGGTAGAAAAATCAGGGGCTTTAAGAATTTCCATAATTTCATCGGTGGAAATATCCTCGTTGCGCAAATATGCTTGTGTAACCTCGCAAACCTCGCGTAGGTTAAAGGAGCATATTTCGCTGGCCATACCCACTGCAATACCGGAATTAGGTGATACCAAAATATTGGGAAAACTTGTAGGTAACACTACGGGCTCGGTCATAGTTCCATCATAGTTATCTACAAAATCAACGGCGTCTTTATCTATACCGTCGAAAATTTCTTCGCTGATTTTTGCAAGCTTGCACTCTGTATAACGGGAAGCCGCATATGCATCGTCGGAATATTGCTTACCAAAGCTACCCTTAGATTCGATAAAAGGGTGCAAAAGGCTTTCCTTGCCGGTTGTTAAACGTACCAAGGTTTCGTATATTGCCGCATCGCCGTGAGGATTCAACGCCATTGTTCTACCAACAACGGTGGCGCTCTTCATCTTGTTGCCGGTAAGCAAACCCATTTTAAACATCATATAAAGAAGTTTTCTGTGGGAAGGCTTAAAGCCGTCGATTTCAGGAATAGCGCGCGAAACGATAACGCTCATCGCATACGGCATATAGTTTGTTTCAAGTATATTCGTTATGGGAACATCAATAGGTTCAGAAATTATTTCAGGCTCTATAATTTTAGTCTTTTTCTTAGCCATTGTTTACCTCATTAAATATCAGCAAGATTAAGATATTTTGCGCCGTGTGTAGCAATAAAATCTTTTCTGCCCACAATATTGTCGCCAAGCAAAACGTCAAACATTTCGTACGTTTTTTGCTCGTCCTCGGGCATAATTCTAACAAGCTTTCTTGTAGCAGGTTTCATTGTTGTAAGACTCATCATATCCGCATCGTTTTCACCAAGACCCTTGGAACGTTGAATTGTATATTTTTTACCTTCAAGCTTTTGAAGCAATTCTATTTTTTCGGTTTCGTTGTATGCAAAGAAGGTATCGTCACCGCAATTAATCTGATATAAGGGGGTTTCTGCAATATATATTCGTCCCTCTTTAATCAACGTGGGCAAGAGTCTGTAAAAAATAGTAAGAATTAACGTTCTTATCTGATATCCGTCTTCGTCCGCATCGGTACAAATAATAATCTTATTCCAACGCAATGCGCTTAGATCAAAGGCAGAAACACCTTTTGTTTTTAACTGTTTTGCTTCTACGCCACAACCTATAACCTTAATTAAATCAAGAATTATATCGCTCTTCATAATACGGTCAAAGGAAGCCTTAAGGCAATTTAAGGTTTTGCCGCGAACGGGAATAATCGCCTGGAATTCCGCATCGCGCGCTAATTTACAGCTTGTCAATGCAGAATCACCTTCAACTATATAAAGCTCGCAACGATCGGGATCGCGCAGACGGCAAGCCACGAACTTATCTACAGTATTGGTAATATCAAGGGTAGCGGTAAGCTTCTTTTTAGAGGAAACTCTCATATGCTCAGCAGATTCACGCGCACGCTTGTTTACAAGAACCTGCGCAACTATTTTATCTGCCGCCTGAGGGTTTTCCGCAAAGAAAACTTCTAAAGAATGCTTAAAAAATTCGGTCATTGCCTCGGCTATAAATACGTTATTTATGGCCTTTTTTGTTTGGTTGGCGTAAGATGTTTGTGTAGAGAATGAATTTACAACCAACACCAACGAATCTTCTACGTCCGAGAACAAAATCTTGCTTTCGTTCTTATTGTATTTTCCGTTGTTTTTAGCATATTGGTCTATTGCCCAAACGAATGCGCTTCTTGTGGCTTTATCGGGCGAACCGCCGTGTTCCAAATAAGAAGAGTTGTGATAATATTCGATAAGATTAACTTCGTTTGTAAAAGCAAATGCAAATTGCATTTTTACTTTATATTCACTTCTATCGGCACTATCTCTACCAACACGCTCGCTGGAATACACG
>JAFYOG010000057.1 GCA_017560285.1 Clostridia bacterium | reverse complement strand
TTTTTGCGTTTTTTGCATTTTGGAAAATATGTGTGAAAAATGCATTATTTTATTTGCTTAAATATATGCACTCTTGACAAAAAGTTATAATTGTGTTAACATCTATACATAAAAATGTAATGGTATAACTATATCCATTGCTATTAGGACTCTTGTAGGAGGAAAAGAAATGTCTAGAAACATTACCAAAGTGAAAAGCATTTGCGCTTGGATTATGCTGTTTTCGGTTTTATTGACCGGATTTTTCGGCGTGAGCGCTTCTGCTGACGGCGGTTATTACAACAATGACGATTCTATGTATCGTACATCGTTGGATGACGTCGAAAGTATTCTTACTGCGGAATCGTATGAAGGGTACAAAGAAAAGTACAAGGACACTAATTATACCGTCGATGCTAACGGCAATTTGGTGCCCAAGGAACTTCCCGAGATTATTCTTTTTGGCGAATATGATAAGGATCGCGACAGCGAGAACTATATCACCGGTTCGCTTGTTGGGGAAATCCCCGAGGATATGCTCGACGAGAAGAATAAAAAGAAATGGTCATCCGGTACTATTGAAACCGTAACTGAACTTAATGGTCAGGCCGGCGAGTTCTTACTCTGCGGTGATAACAGCACCGTTACTTGGACTGTTACCGTTGAAACGAGCTCTTTATATAATATATATGTAGAGTATTTCACCGGCGATTTTTCGGTACAGGATAACTTGAATTCCAAGTCTGCAGCTGCCGAAAGATACGTATTGGTTGACGGTCTTGTTCCTTATAAGGAAGCTCGTTCCATTAAGTTCGAGAAAAAGTGGGCTGACGCTTATCCCGAAATGCTTGACAACAAGTATATTTTCGATGATAACGGCAACAAGGTTTCCTTTAAGTCCGACAGTGAAAAGTTTTATCAGCTTCTTGCAGAAGGGAAGAGACCTTTCGCTGTTGATAATGGCGGTAACGAATTAAAGCCCGAAAAGCAGATTGTTGATTCTTGGAACGGTACCTATTTGTTCGACTCTACCGGCTATTCTGCCGAACCTTTGTCGTTCTATTTGAGCGAAGGTACCCACACAATAAGCTTGCAATCTATCAGAGAACCTTTGGCTATTAAATTCATTAAGCTTTGTGTTGCTGATACTACTCCTACTTATGAGGATTATCTTGCAAAGCACGGCGATAACAAATACAGTGGTGAAGCTATTAAGATTCAGGCTGAATTCCCCACCTATACATCCGGCGATACCATTTACGCCCTTAACGACAGAGCGTCCAGCTATTCCGAACCTCAGGATGCTGCACTTATTTGTCTTAACGAAATCGGCGGCGATAAGTGGAAGTATGTAGGCCAGTGGATTGAGTGGAAGGTTACCGTGCCCGAATCCGGCTTGTATGACATAGTTCCCAGAAGCCGTCAGAAATTCTACTCCGGTATGTATGTTTCTAGAGCAATATACATCGACAGTGAACTTCCTTTTAAGGAAGCCGGCAATTTGCGTTTCTCTTATTCTTCCGATTGGGAAACAAAATCTTTAACTTCGGTTAAGGTTGATGCCGACGGTAACAGCGTGGAAACCGAGCATTTGTTCTATTTAGACGCCGGTGAACATACCATCAGATTACAGGTTGTTCTTGGCGATATGGCAGAAGTGCTCAGCCGCGTAGAAACCTCCCTTAATAATATTAATAGATATTATCGTAAGATACTTATGATTACCGGTCCCGAACCTGACCAATATCGTGATTACGGCTTTGAAAAGCTAATCCCCGACGTTGTAGAAGGTCTTGCTATTGAAAGCGATAATCTTTATGCGGTTTCCAAAGAGCTCGAAAAGCTTGTTGGCGAAAAGGGTGAACACGCTACTACTCTTGACAGAGTTGCACTTACCTGCGAACGTATGAGCGAGCACCCCGATAAGATCGCAACAGAATTAAGCTCTTTGAAGGATTATACCGCTTCTTTGGGTACATGGCTTTCCGATACCCAAAACCAGCCTCTTGATATCGACTACTTCTCGATTCAATCTGCAGAGGACGATGCTCCCGATGCAGAACCCGGCTTCTTTGGTTCTCTTTGGTACGAAATTAAGAAATTCTTCCTTTCCTTCTTTAGTGATTATAATAACCTCGGCGCAACCGGTGACGAAGCTGATGCTGCAACTAACGTTAGCGTTTCCGTATGGACAGCTACATCCCGTGACCAAGCCCAGATTTTAAGAACGCTTGTTGACGATAAGTTTACTCCTAACTATAACGGCATCTCGGTTGATATTAAGCTGGTTGCCGGCGGTACGCTGTTGCCGGCTACGTTGTCCGGAACAGGACCTGATGTATATTTAGGGGCTACTCAGGGCGACCCTGTTAACTATGCTATCCGTTCTGCTGTTCTTTCGTTGAATCACAAGACCGACGATACTAAGATAGGTTACAATTTTAACGATCTTGAAAATTCTCGTTGGTATACTGCAAAGAATGATGAGGGTGAATATAAATATCCTGCATTCCGTGAATTGATCGATAACGGCGTAGTTAAAGACCTTGATGAGGTTTCTACATGGTTTGCAGAGCAGGCATTGGTTCCCGTTACATTGTACGGCGAAACCTACGGCTTGCCCATGACAATGTCTTTTGCGATGATGTTCTATCGTAAGGATATTTTCGTTGAACTTGGTATCGAAGTTCCCAATACTTGGGATGATTTCTACGATATTATTTACAGCTTGCAATCCAACGCACTTGATATCGGTTTCCCTCAGGGCACCGGCGGTTCTATGATACTTATGTATCAGACAATTGAAGATAACCCCGATGGCGAGCCTTTGTATGATCAAGGAAATTATGATTATTACCTTGAACTATTTAGAAGAAACTTCTATAAAGGTAATTTTGATGAAATCAATGATGAACAGTTGAAGGAATTGGATGATCAACTTGTAAATGTAGAAAAGGTTGCATACTACGACGTTGACGGTAACATTATTCCCAAGACAGACGGTATGACAATTAACTTGGATTCCGACGTTTCCTTGTCCAAGTTTAAAGACGTTTGTAACTTGTTTACAATGTACGATTTCCCGATTCAGTTTGATCCCGCAAACCGTTTCCGTTCCGGCGAAATGCCTTTGATGATTCAGGACTACACCGTATATAACACCTTGATTATATTCGCTCCTGAAATTAACGGTCTTTGGGAATTCACTCCTCTTCCCGGTACTTTAGATGAGGAAACAAAACGTGTTGAAAATGATACCATTGGCAACATTTCTACCGTTATGATGATGAACTCTGTTTCCGGTAAGGAAAACGAAGCTAAGGCTTTTGGTGCATGGGCATTTATGCAATGGTACTTAAGTGCAGATGTACAGAGCGCATACGGTAACGAAATGGTTGCATTGCTTGGTCCTTCTGCTAAGCAGCCTACATCCAATATGGATGCACTTACCAACATGGCATGGTCTACCGAAGAATATAACAACCTGTTCTCGCAGTTCAAGGAAGTTACTTGTACACCTGAATTCCCCGGTAGCTATATCATCGGTCGTTACACCAACTTCGCATATTTGGATGTTGTAAACAACAACTCTAACCCTGTAGATGAACTTCGTTCCTACATTACAGATATCAACGTAGAATTGTCTCGTAAGAGAACCGAGTTTGGTTTGCCTACCACCGATTCTATTAAAAAAATGCTCGATAAAGTTGAAAAAGAATATCCCAATTGGGATGAAGGGAGGTAAAGTATATGGCTAAAGAAAAAGCTGTCATTAGAAGTGATATGTCTCGCTTCAAATGGACGTTGAACGAAATCAGAAAGAATAAAGTCGGCTACTTTATGGCAGCACCCTTCTTCATTCTGTTCTTTATCTTTACCGTTCTCCCCGTTGTATTGTCCTTCTTGCTAAGCTTTACAACCTTCGACTTGTTGAACTGGCCTAAATTCGTATTCATGGATAACTATATCAGATTGTTCCTTGATGACGATATATTCATTACCGCGATTTTAAACACCTTGAAATTTGCGATAATTACCGGCCCCGGTTCTTACTTGCTTTCGATGCTTTTTGCGTGGTTCATTAACGAATTGCGTCCTAAGATAAGAGCTGTAGCTACCTTGTTATTCTATGCACCTTCCATTTCCGGTAATATTTATATGGTTTGGACATTCTTCTTCTCGTCTGACCAATACGGTTTTGTTAATGCATGGGGTAAAAAACTCGGCTTGTTAGATGAACCTGTTCTTTGGTTCCAGGATGAAAACTACATATTCCCGTTGGTTGTTGCAGTTGCACTGTGGACATCCTTGGGTACATCCTTCCTAACCTTTATTGCAGGTTTCCAGGTTGTAGATAAATCTTTGTATGAAGCGGGCGCTGTTGACGGTATTAAAAACCGTTGGCAGGAATTGTGGTACATTACATTGCCTACCATGAGACCTCAGATGATGCTTGGTGCGATCCTTGCTATCACCGGTGCGTTTGGCTTTGGCGGCGTAATTACCGCGTTGGTTGGTTTCCCCAGCCCTAACTATTGTGCTCATACGATAATGCACCATTTGGAAGACTATGGTAACCAGCGCTTCGAAATGGGTTATGCATCAGCTATTGCGACGTTGTTGTTCTTTATGATGATCGGCGCAAATATGTTGGTTACCAAGATGCTTAGAAAGGTAGGTACTTGATATGGCTTTTAAAGATTTAAAAGAGAAACTTATAAAGTACAACAATAAGCGTCTTCAAAACAAAACACAGTTTACACGTTCAATTAACCGCTCTAAGGGCGGCGACGTTGGTATTTTCATAATGCTTGCAATAGTTGCAATTATTATGGTGCTTCCTCTTGTTTATGCAATATGCCAATCGTTAAAGCCCTTGAACGAATTGTTCATTTTCCCGCCGCGTTTCTTTGTTATCAATCCCACTTGGAAGAACTTCTCGGATTTGTTCAACCTTATGAACGATTCTTGGGTGCCTTTCTCTCGTTACATATTCAATACCGTGTTCATTTCTGTTTCCGGTACGTTAGGTAACGTAGTGTTCGCATCCTACGCGGCATACGCTTTGGCAAAAATTAAATTCCCCGGCAGACAGTTCCTGTTCTCTGTTGTAGTTTACTCTTTGATGTTTAACGCTACTGTAACAGGTATTACAAACTTTATTACTATGTCTGCTTTGGGCTGGGTTGATACCTATTTTTCAGTAATCGTTCCTTCATTCTGCTATACCTTCGGTCTATACTTGATGAAGCAGTTTATGGAATCTTCGGTTAACGACTCTGTTCTTGAAAGTGCTCGACTTGAAGGTGCAGGCGAAAACCTTATTTTCTGGAAGATTGCTATGCCTATGGTAAAACCCGCATGGATTACGCTTATCATATTCGTATTTAAAGATCTTTGGAATATGGGCGCAAGCATGTTTATCTATAGTGAACAGTTTAAAACATTCAACTACGCGATCAGCCAGTTGGTTACTTCGGGTATTGCCCGTCAGGGTGTATCCGCTGCTTCTGCAGTAATTATGATGATTGTACCTATTACGGTATTCGTTATTACTCAGAGTAACGTAATTACAACTATGTCTGCATCCGGTATGAAAGACTAGGGGGAAGTGTATGAACAGCAAAATCATAAGAGTACTGCTTGTTGGGCTTATTTTGATAATGCTATTTGGCACTATCTCCGCAAGCGCTATTACACCTTACACCTCGTATACATATAGTGTAAACGGTGTAATGCAGCGTAGCCCCCATGCCTATACTCCTTCGGAAAATATAACATCTGCTAAGCTGTTATATTCCTTATCTCCCGAGGGTGGAGCAAGCGAAAACGCAAAAATTAAGTATTACAATCAAATCGACCATCTCGGCAACCCTTATTTTACAGGTTTGAATGCACCCGAAGATTTGTTTGTTGACGAGTTGAACCACGTATATATTGTTAATACCGGCAATAACCAGGTGGTTGTTACTGATGAAAATTACAATATACGTCTAATCATCAGCACCTTTGTTAACCACTATGGTGTTGTAGACAGCTTTAAAAATCCTAATGGTGTATTTGTAACTAAAGATGAAATTTACGTTGCTGATACCGAAAAGAAGAGAATAGTAATATTCGATAAATTAGGTAATTTTGTTGATATCGTACCCGAACCTTCCAGTGAAGTTCTTCCCGAAGGTCACGTATATCACCCCGTTGCTGTTGCAGTAGATAAAGCTAACAGACTTTACGTTGTTTCTAAATCTTCTACATACGGTATCCTCTCTATCAATAGAGATGGTTCCTTTAACGGATTTATCGGTGCTCAGAAGGTTGCTGCCGATCCTCTTGACTTCTTTATGAAGTTATTCCAGTCTGAAAAGGAAAAGAAAGAGGGTCTTACACACGAACCTACCGAATATAACAACCTATGTATCGACTCTGAAGGTTTCGTATATGCAACAACCTCCTCTATCGATCCCGGTGCGGTTTCGGCTGCTATTACGGGCAGATCTAAGAGCGGCGACTACGCTCCCGTTAAGAAGCTTAATCCCAACGGCTCTGACGTTATGAACCGTAACGGTTTCTGGCCTCCTTCCGGTGAAATTGATATGGGTACTTCCCAATCCAGCAGCGTTGGCGGCGGTCCTTCTACCATCGTAGACGTTACTGTTGGTCCCAACAATACTTGGAGTATTATTGATATTAAGCGTAGCAGAGTATTCACATACGATTCTAACGGTAACCTCTTGTTTGCTTTTGGCGATATGGGTCAGCAGCTTGGCCAGATTTCCAACTCCGGCTTGGTTGCAATCGACTATAAGGGAACTGATATGGTCTTGTTGGACAAAATGTCATCTTCCTTTACAGTATATGAACGTACAGGCTATGGCGATTTGCTAGCCGCTGCTATTCAGAATACCGAAGACAGACAGTATGAAAAAGCTGTTGACTATTATATTAATATTCTTCAGCGTAACAACAATTACGATGCCGCATACGTTGGTATCGCAGAAAGCTTGTACCTTAAAGGCGAATACGTACAGGCTATGAAATATTATAAGTTCGCTTATAATACCGAAGGTTACTCCGTAGCATATCAGGCATTCCGTAAAGAATGGATGGAAGAATATGTTTGGGTAATTCCTCTTGTATTGTTTATCGCTATCTTTGCAGTTAAGAAATTGTTCGGCCATGCTAACAAGGTTAACAAAGCAGGCCAGATTTCTAAAGAAAAACGCAAGTTCAGCGAAGAAGTATTTTACGGTTTCCACGTAATATTCCATCCGTTCGATGGCTTCTGGGATTTGAAGCACGAAAAACGCGGTTCTGTTCGCGGTGCTATATTCTGGTTGGTATTAACTGCAATTACATTCGTTTACCAA
This sequence comes from Clostridia bacterium, assembly GCA_017560285.1. Taxonomy (GTDB): domain Bacteria; phylum Bacillota; class Clostridia; order Oscillospirales; family CAG-382; genus Coliplasma. The sequence continues at coordinate 7,183 of JAFYOG010000057.1, read as the reverse complement.
TCCTTTGGTAAGAGCTATTTGCAGAATCCTTACGGCGGCACAACCTCCATTATTACTTCTGCAATGTCTATAGTTGCTCCTATTATTCTTTGGGTAGTAGCAAACTGGTGTATTACCACCTTGTTTGAAGGCGAAGGCAGCTTCAAGGACATCTTTATTGCATCCTGCTATTCGTTGGTACCGTTACCTTTGCTTATAATTCCTTCCGTAATTATTGCAAACGGTATGACATTGACCGAGCTTCAGATGGTAACTATGATCGAAAGCGTTGCTTTTGTATGGTTCATAATGCTCGTGTTCTTTGGTATGATGGTAACCCACGATTACTCTCTTGGTAAGAACTTTATTACAACAATTGCAGCGATTGTTGGTATAGCTGTTATCATATTTATTATCGGTTTGTTTACCGGACTTATTGCGAAGGTATTCCAATTCGTATATCAGATCTACTTCGAACTGACAAACAGGTGAAAGGAGTGTATATAAAATGAATAATAAGTTTATAAGATTTGTTGCACTCTTTGTTTGCATTTTGATGTTGATGTCTTCTTTTGCTATGATCAGCGCTTTCGCTGATGAAACAGAGGAAGAAAACAAAGAAAAGACTTGGGAAGATAAGTGGAAGGAAGATCTTCAGCCTGCATATATCAATAACGGATTTTCGTCTGTTAAAGATAGAATCCTTGCAAGCGGCTCTCCCGCTATTGAACCCATGGTTTTGTATGCCGTGATAGACGGTTATGCGTTCTATGGCGACAAATATACCGGCGAAATGATATTCTTGGTTCTTAAGAACAAAGAACTTACAAAAGCCGATATCGAAAAGAACGGTTCTATTCCCGAATATTCCGCATTCTATTGCACCAACCCCTATAATGCCGGTCAGGCGCAGGGTATTGGCTCTGAAGGCGCAAGTATTCCTAAAGTAAAAGAACAGTTGATGTCTCAGTTGATCATTTCTTTCACAGATGCTGAAGAAATTCAACACGAATTAAACTCTTTTACCGACGGCGCAGCCTACAATCAGATTGCTATTAAGAACATCCGTAACGGTGTACGTGTTGAATACACTATTGGTCGTGAACAGGTTAAATACCTTGTTCCTCGTATCATTCGTAAAGAAAAGCTCGAAGCTTTATACGAACAGATTCGTACCAACAGCGACAAACGTACTGCGGAAGTTTTCAAAGCATATTACATGCTAAAAGACCTTAATGACCCCAATAACAGCGAAACTGTTAGAAAGCAGATTAAAGAACAGTTTCCTATTACCGAAAAGTTTGCTATTTACGTAACAAACGGTGTTATTGAAGGCAGTGATGAATTAGGTACCAGAGATATCTTAAGAATTGAATCTCTTATCAAATCTTACACCGATTATGATTATGATTCTTTGGATGCCGACCATGCGGAAGCAGAATATGAAGTAAGCGATAAAGCGCCTCCTTTGTTTAAGCTTGCGCTCGAGTATCGTGTAAGCGGTAAAGAAATTACCGTAAGATGTAACGCAGGTAACATTCGTTTCGACTCTTCTGCATATTCCTTGTCTAACGTACAGGTATTGCCTTTCGGCGGTGCAGGTGATGTTAATAACAGCGGTTACTTGTTTACTCCCGATGGTTCCGGTTCATTAATTAAATTTGATGATCTTAAGAACTATGGTAACAAGTATTATATGCCCAGCAGCTTGTATGGTCAGGACTATGCTTACCATACAATTAGCGGTGCTAACCAGGAAGTTTCCAGATTGCCCGTATTCGGTGTATATCAGAGCGTAGCTAACGACCACGAAGAAATGGTTGATGTAGAGGTTCGCGACGAAACTACCGGTGAAATTAAAATCGAAAGCGTTAAGACAAAGGTTCCCTTGGAAATTGCGTATCTTGCAGTTATCGAGGAAGGCGCGTCTCTTGCAAGTGTTAACATCAGTTATGGTGGTCTTACTCACAACTATGCTTCGATTTATACTTCCTTTAACCCCAGACCTAAGGACTCTTACAGAATTAACGCAGGTTTGTCTGTTGGTTCCAGCTTAACATGGACAATCGAGTCCAAGCGTAAGTACACCGGCAACTTTACGTTAAGATTGTTTATCCTTGATGGTGCTGAGGACGGAAATGCCGGCGAAAAGTCTTATTCCGATATGGCGGCGGCTTATCGTAAATATCTTGAACGTGAAGGCATTCTTAATAAGGTAAAAGATACCGAAGAAGATATTCCTCTGTATCTCGAAACCCTTGGTGCTCTTGAAATTACCAAGACATTTATGGGCTTCCCCTATGATTCTACTATTTCCTTAACAAGCTTTAAGGATACCGAAAATATTCTTACCGAACTTCGTGAAGAATACGGTATCGGCAACGTTAAGGTAAAGATGAGCGGCTGGTACAACGGCGGCTTGATGGGCGATATCGCAACGTCCATAAAGGTTGAAGGTTGTCTTGGCGGCGAAGATGGATTTAAAGAATTAATTGCATACGCAAAGGAACATAACGTTACCTTGTTCCCTGATATTGAGCTTTCTTTTGCATACAGCGACAATTGGTTCGATGGCTTCGATTCCGAAGAGGATTGTGCGCAGACCATTGACGAACGTTCTGCAAGAAAGCAAATATACGATCCGGTATGGCAGGGCTTTATCACTGTAACCCCCGGCGAAGCAATTCTTTCTACCGGCTTTATCAAGGAGCTTTACGAAAAAGCATACAGCGATTATTCTAAGTATGAAGTTGGTGCGATTTCTGTTGGTAACCTTGGTGAGTATTTGTCTTCTGACTTTGATCCCGATAATTCTCTCACCAGAGAAGATTCCAAAGAGCTTACCACACAGTTGTTAAATACCATTAAGGAAAACAATGGTAAGGTTCTTGTAAATGCAGGCAATGACTATGTATTGCCTTACGTAACCGATATTCTTGATATGCCTCTCGACGATTCCAGACTTTTAATTTCTTATGCAACCGTTCCCTTTATGAGTATGGTATTGCACGGATATAAAGAGTACGCCGGCACTGCATTAAACCTTGCAGGCGATTACGATTATTATATTCTTAAGACTATTGAAAGCGGCGCAGCACCTTATTACGTAGTTGCTGTTGATAACGTTGCAGAGCTAAAAGAATTGTCTTATTCCACTTTGGAAGAGTATTATTCTGTAAGATACAGTACTTGGACAGATGATATTGTTGCTACATATAACGAAATTAACGAAGCTGTTAAGGACGTTCAAACTGCAATAATGTTAAATCACAAGATTCTTTCCGTCGACGGAAAGGTTGTTATGGTTACATATGATAACGGTATTACGTTCTATATTAACTATACATCTAAGCCCTTTAGCGTAGAAGGTACTGATATTGTTGTTCCTGCTAAGGGATATATTAAAGTAAATGCTGAGAAAGGGGAAGGTAAATAATGAATAGCGAAGTTATTAAGACAGTCCCCAAGAAGGCAACTAAACCTAAAAAACGCAAGAGCTCCGGCTCTTTGGACGTTCAGAAATCGAGGATGGGGTGGCTCTTCATCGCCCCATTCCTTATCGGTTTCTTCCTTGTGTACTTACCTATGATTTTCGACTCTATCAAGTTTTCCTTCTCTGAAATCGAAATGCTTGATGGCGGTTACGTGCTTAACAACGTTGGTTTTAACAATTACCAGACTGCGTTGGAAAGCTCTGAATTCAAAAGTGTATTAATTGGTAGTATTACCGACCTTATCTTCAGCGTTCCTGCAATTGTAATATTTGCATTGTTTATGGCAGTTCTTCTTAATCAGAAGATGCGCGGCAGAGCAATATTCAGAGCAATATTCTTTATTCCTGTTATTGTTTCTACCGGTATTATCGAATCTATCGATGCGAAGAACACCCTTGCATCTATTCAGCAGAACGGTAACCTCGCTGAAGAGGGTAGCATATCCGGCGGCAGTGCAGGTGGACAGATATTGTCCGCTCTTGATGTAAAATCGCTGTTCTCCGGTTTGCAAATAGGTAGTGGACTTGTAGATTACGTAGTAGGTCTGTTGAACGACGTATACGGTATTGTTAACAAATCCGGTGTACAGATGTTGATATTCCTTTCCGGCTTGCAGTCCATATCTCCTGCGATTTATGAATCCTGTCATATCGACGGTGCTTCCTCTTGGGAAACCTTCTGGAAGATTACGTTCCCGATGATTAGCCCGATGATTTTGGTAAATGCCGTCTATACTGTTATAGACTCGTTTACTTCAGAAACGAACAGCGTAATGCAACATATTTCGCAAACATACGAACAAATTGGTCCCGGCGAAGAAATTGCGACCGCTATGTCTTGGATGTACTTCCTTGTTATAGTATTGCTTTTGGCAGTTGTTGCCGGTATTCTCGGTGCGTATGTATTCTATCAGAGAAAAGATGTTTAAGAAAGGAGTGGCATAAATGGATACTTCCTCGATGACAAAAAAAGAGCTGAAGGAATATAACAAGCAGCTTAAACGCGAAGAAGCTATGAAGAAGATTAGGGCGCAGGAAAAAACCCCCTTTCTTATGCGACTCCGTTACAAATATCTTACCTTCTATTACGGCAAACAACTTTTGTGGGCATTCTTTAGACTTGTATTGCTTGTAGGTATTTCTTACGTTGTACTTCAGCCTTATATTTCTAAAATTGCCAGCTCCTTCATGAACGTTGATGACTTTACAAACGTTAAGGTTTTATTGATTTCTATGAATCCTACTTTGGATACGTATAAGGCCATTATTACCGAAAACGGATATTTCGAAGCCTTGTTCAATACAACTGCTTTGTCTGTTCTTTGCGGTATTTCTCAGACCTTAATATGTACTATCGTTGGTTACGGTTTTGCAAAGTTCAAATTCAAATTCAAAAAACTTTTGTTTGTTCTCGTTATCTTCACAATGATCGTTCCCCACGAAACACTTCAGCTTTCTATGCACCAAAACTTTATGAACTTTGACGTTTGGGGTCTTTGGAACGGCATAAGAAACCTATTTGCCAATATCGGCGAAATGTTCTCGTTCGAGGGCGGTGTAGGCGCTTGGTACGAAGCTACAAAAGAAGAATTTATTGCCGCAGGTGCAAAGAGCCCCGGATTTATGGATATCATTTTCTCTAACCCCGAGGGTCTTGCTTACGGTGGTAATATGCTTAACTCCTTTGGTCCCATTGCCGTGCTTTCGCTTACAGGTTTGGCGTTTAAGAACGGTTTGTTCATTTACCTTATGCGTCAATACTTCAACGGTGTACCCGATGAATTGGAAGAAGCAGCATATGTTGACGGTGCGGGCGTAATTAAGACGTTCGTTAGAATCATTCTTCCCATGTCCTCTACGATGTTGGTAACAGTATTTATGTTCTCCTTCTCGTGGCAATGGTCTGATACATTCTATACGAATATGTTCTATTCCTCCAGTGCAAGAGAATTCGTTCTCTTACCTGATATAGTAGGTATTCCCGAATCGTTGGAAACCGACATAACCTTGTCTGCATACAATACTGCTATTAACAACACCGCAGGTTTGTTAATACTTATTCCTCTTGTTATTGTTTATCTGTTTGCACAGAGAACTCTTATCGAAGGTGTTGAACGAAGCGGTATTACCGGCTAAAAAATTAATATGCCGTGCATTTTGCACGGCATATTTTTTTATTTTTGCTTGCTTTTAAAAACAAGGGCGCATATTATTGACATAAAAATCGCCACGCTGATTCCTGCGGCAGATGCTGTTAGCGGGCCTGTAAGCACGCCCATTAAACCATCTTTTGTAACAATATCCTTTGTTCCTTGAACTAATGCATTACCAAAACCACTTAAAGGAACTGTAGCACCGCAAGAAGCAAAATTTACTAAGGGTTTATATAAACCTATTGCACTTAGAGCTATGCCACAAACAAGATAAATCGAAAGTATTCTTGCGCTTGTTAATTTAGTTTTATCTATAAGAATTTGCGCGGGTACACAAAGAGCCCCGCCGATTATAAACGCTAAAAAATAATTCATTTATTCCTCCGAGGTTATATATACTGCGTGGGCGATAGCGGGAATATGCCGTTTTTCTAAAACACTGTTAGTGTTTAATAAGGCGCCCGTACCAACCAATAAAACGTTTTTAATCTTATTTGTTTCTAAAAGATGCATAATGTGTCCTGCAGAAACACTGGCAATGCAACCGCATCCCGAACCGCCGCTTAACATTTTTTGCCTTTTAGTATCATATATCAGCATACCGCAATCTAAAAACTTATTGCTGAAATCCATACCTTCTAATTTTAAAAGGGAAGAGGCTATTTCATGGCCCTCTATGCCAAGATCACCTGTTACAATTAAATCAATATCATTATTACAGTATCTTACAAATCGCATTATCGTATCGACGGCGGCTCCTGCCATAGCAGCGCCCATATTGTTTTGATCTGTAATTTCGTTGTCTATTATTCTGCCGATTACGGCATTTTTAATTTTTATTTTGTTGGCGTTGTTGCTAATTAAAAATGCACCTGTTCCTGTTACGGTGTGCTGGCTTGTTGGGGTTTTTAAGCTGCCATATTCAAGAGGAAATCTATATTGTCTTTCTGCAGTGCAAAAATGTGATGAAGCAAAGCAAATTGCATTATTAACGTTATTTGATTTTATAAACGTGCTTCCGCATATTAACGCTTCAATCATTGTGCTACAAGCGCCGTATAAACCTAAAAAGGGGATATTCGTATTTGAAATTGCAAAGCTTGTCGAAACACATTGGTTTACAAGGTCGCCGCCTGTAATCAAATCTATATTGTCGAATTCAATATTAGCTTTTCCGCATAATAAATTGATATTTCTGCGTACCATTTCACTTTCGGCTTTTTCAAAGCTATCACAACCAAAATATTCGTCCGGATCGTAAGCATCAAACGTATTGCGCAATGGACCCTCATATTCCTTTTTTCCTACTGTAGATGCCCAATTATTAATATATACGTTATCAAAATTCATTATATTTTTTTGCATAAAATCCTCACATTAGATATAAATAATATAATAAACCGTATATTAGCGAGAAAAAGGTGCCGTATGCGATTACGGGGCCTGCAATATTAAACATTTTTGATGCTACTCCGGTTATATACCCTTCGCTTTTAGATTCAATAGCAGCAGAAACCATAGAGTTTGCAAAACCGGTTATCGGCACTAACGCTCCTGC
>JAFYOG010000056.1 GCA_017560285.1 Clostridia bacterium | reverse complement strand
CTCTGCCCAAATCATTTTGCAATCCTATTTGGATAAGAATAGGAAATAACGTTTTTTGGTTGACAATTTATTTTTTGTATAGTATAATACGCCTTGCTGTGGTTTTCCTTAAAATCACAGCAGGCGAGCTTTATACAACAATTTCGGGGTGTGGCTCAGTCAAGGGTTGAAATCAGAACAAAATAATATTTATACAGTAATTTCGGGGTGTGGCTCAGTTTGGTAGAGCGCGTCGTTCGGGACGACGAGGCCGAAGGTTCGAATCCTTTCACTCCGACCAAAACAAAAAAGACGGTTTTTACCGTCTTTTTTGTTTTTGTGTAAAAAACATTTTTCTTGAGACCAATTTGATGCAAATAGGTTAGAAAAACGAAACCCTCTGATGTGAGGATTTATTTTTGAACAAAGTCATGTACCGGTGCGAATTTTTTCTTAATATCGGCGCACTTTATTGAGTTTTATACTTTTGTCTCTGAACTAACGCCTAAGCAAATGTCGTTTTCGTCAAATAGTAATACGATGTGATAACCTGTTGCCATCCACTGATAAATTTTTACTCCATCAGCCCCACTGGAAACTGAACTCGGCGCTCCGCAAGCGCTCTGAATTTCACTTAATGTTTTTCCTTTTAAGGTGCCCAATTTTACGAATTTTTGTTGCAAAATAGTGCCAGGCGCTTTTACCGCTGCAGTAGTTATTGCATACCAAATTAAGCCGCCTACAATTGGCAACACCCATATGTACCAAAAATCACCCATTTTGAATCCTCCAATTTTTGTAAAAAATAAAAAAGTGCGCCAACCGAAGTCAACGCACCGAAAAACGCAACTCCGATTGTCGCCAAACAAATCCTAAACGTAAAAAGTAAACCTCATTACAACCCAGGTGGAATTACGTTTTTACCGTATTCAAAAGGTTGTAATGACGCAAGAATACAAAACCCCTATAAAATAATAGAAAGGTCCACTTTTTACACGATATTTAGATTTGTTTGGCATATTCATTATATTATAAAATGCGGCATTTGTCAATATAACCTTGATGCCGTCAGTGCGAAACTACCGCTTTTTTTATTTTCCTATTGCAATTTTGCTACAAAAGTAGTAAACTAAAGTCGGTAATATAGTTAATAATATATATAATACTAATTGGGGCAAGGCATATGGCTGTAAAATCGCAAAAAATAAGCCGCGCAACCACCGTTATTTTCTTGGCTGTTCAGGCTGTTTTATATTATTTCATACTTACCGCAGACGGGAGCCTGCTTAAGTGGACTTCCTATGCATCTATAGTTTTGTGCTTTCTGTTTGCGCTGTTGCATTACGGCAGGGAAAACAGATTTATAATTTTAGGGCTTGCTTGCACGGTGGGGGCAGATTATTTTTTGGTTGCCGCCCCGCAACAGCAACAGCTTTGGGGAATGGTATTCTTCCTTGCGGCACAGGGCTTTTATGCCGTTTATCTTAATTCCTGCACAAAAAACGAAAAGGTTCTTACTGCAAGGGCAGTGCTTACGGCCTTTGCCGTGGCTGTAACCTTTGCGGTGCTGGGCAAAGGCACCGATGCCTTGGCAGTTATATCTATGTGCTATTACGCCAATTTAATTATAAATATCTCGGAATCTGCTCTGTTGCTAAAGCAAAATATTATGTTTATGTTCGCATTTATACTGTTTTTACTTTGCGATACCGTTATAGGGTTGCAGGTAATGCTAACCGATTATATATCCGCTCCGGGTGGGTTTTTATATAATCTGGTTTTTTCAGGCTTTAATTTAGCTTGGTTTTTCTATTTGCCTTCGCAGGTTCTTTTGGCGTTAACAACCAAATACGGCAAAAAACCTGCCGAAGACGCAAATAACGTTGCGCCCAACAAATAAAAATGCTAAAACCAACCCGAAAGGAGAATGGATTATGAACATTATCGAAATTAAAAATCTCTCAAAATCCTTCGAGGAAGTAAAAGCGGTGCAGGACCTTAGCCTAAAGGTAAAGCAAGGCGAGCTGTTTGCCTTTTTGGGCATTAACGGGGCGGGGAAATCCACCACCATAAACATTATGTGCGGTCAGCTTTCTAAGGATGCGGGCAAAATTGTTATCGACGGTATGGATTTAGATACCCACTCCGCCCAAATTAAAGGCTGTCTTGGGGTGGTTTACCAAAGCTCGGTTTTAGATATGCCCCTTTCCGTGCAGGATAATCTTCAAAGCCGCGCCGCCCTTTACGGCATTGTGGGCGATAGCTTTAAAGAACGGCTTAATTGGCTTTGCGATATTTTAGAATTTAAAGATTTGCTAAAACGCCCCGTGGGCAAGCTTTCGGGCGGTCAGCGCCGCCGTATAGATATTGCAAGGGCGCTAATACACAAACCGAAAATATTAATTCTTGACGAACCCACCACGGGCTTGGACCCTCAAACCCGCAAAATTTTGTGGAATGTAATAACAACCCTGCGTAAGACCGAAAACCTTACCGTTTTTCTTACCACCCACTATATGGAGGAAGCGGCAGAGGCAGATTACGTGGTTATTATCGACAGCGGCAAAATTTCTGCCAACGGCACACCCTTGCAGCTTAAAAACAGCTTCACAGGCGATTATATAACCCTTTATAACGTAACCGAAGAAGCGGTAAAACAGCTTGGTACGGAATACGAAGCCATAAGGGATGCCTATAAAATTTTCGTGCCCAACACCCAAGCGGCTACCGAGCTTATTATTAAACACCCCCATATATTTACCGATTACGAAATTACCAAGGGCAAAATGGATGACGTTTTCCTTGCGGTAACGGGTAAACAGCTTGGAGGTGCCGAAAAATGAAAACACTTTCCATACTTATAAAGCGTAACACAAAAATGTTTTTTAAAGATAAGGGTATGTTTTTTACGTCGCTTATCACCCCCGCAATATTGCTTGTGCTTTACGCAACCTTTTTGTTTAACGTTTATAAAGACAGCTTTACCGCAAACATCCCCGCAGGGCTTACCCTTGCCGATAGCTTTGCCAACGCCCTTGCAGGCGGTCAGCTTGTTTCCTCGTTGCTTTCGGTTTCCTGCGTAACCGTGCCCTTCTGCGCAAACTTCCTTATGGTGCAGGATAAGGCTAACGGCAGTATAAAGGATATACGCATTTCACCTATAAAACCGTCGGTTCTTTCGGTAAGCTATTATTTCGCAACCCTAATTTCTTCGCTTATAATCTGCTTGGTTGCCCTTTGCCTTGGCTTAATTTATCTTGGTGCGCTGGGCTGGTATTTATCGGTTGCCGACGTATTAATGCTTGTTTTCGACGTAATATTGCTTGTGTTCTTCGGCACGGCGCTGTCTTCGGTTATAAACTTCTTTTTAAACACCCAAGGTCAAATTTCCGCGGTGGGCACCGTTATAAGCGCAGGCTACGGCTTTATCTGCGGCGCATATATGCCTATATCCTCGTTCGGAGAGGGCTTGCAAAAAATATTAATGTTCCTGCCCGGCACCTATGCCACCTCTATGCTTCGCAACCACGCGTTAAACGGCGTTTTGGGCAGTATGGAAAGCGATAATTACCCCTTGGAATTTATAAACAGCCTAAAGGATACGCTGGATTGCAACCTTTATTTCTTTGGAACCAAGGTTCCCGTCTATGCAATGCTAACCTTCCTTGCCGCTTCGGTAATTGCGCTTGCAGGCGTTTATATATTGCTTAATTCTGCTAAAAAATCCGCCAAAAATTAACAAAGAGGCTTTTTTATGGGCAAAAAATACGCTAAATATAAAACAGAAACCCAAATAAGGACAGAAAACATAATTATCCCCCGCAGGCTTTTTAAAATATCGGTAATTTGGGGCGTGCTTTACGGCGTTTTAATGCTGTATATCGCTTTTTCAAAAACCTTTATTGCCGAATTTTCTAAGGAATTTAACATTTTTGCGGCATTGCTTATGTCCTTGGGCGCCTTGGTATTTATTGCCCCTTATTTTATGTTTCCCCTTTATTTAACCAATGGTTACCCCAAAAACAAAATGCAAAACACCCTGCTTGGGGCATATTGCCTGCTTGGCATAAGGTTTTTGCTTTACGCATTGCTTTATCAATATCTTTACGGCGTTAATTCCGCAACCGTTTGGTGCGTTGCCGCGGCGTGCGTTGCAATTTTTGCATTCGGCGCTTTCTGCTTGGCAAAGCAAAAACCAAAGCATCCCATAATGCTTGTATCGGTGGCTTTAAGCATAATTCCCGCCATAGTGGTTGCCGTGGGCATATGCTACGGCGCATACGCCGTAAGCTTTGGTATGGTTGGCGAATTAATTGGGGCTATCGTCTTATCGGTGCTGCTGCTTTGCGGCGAAGTGCTTTTGCATACCGCTTTGTGGCTGTTCCTTAAAAAATATATAACTGTATAAAAGGAGTATTACATGTTGCGCAAAGGATTAATAAGTGTTGTTCTTGTTGCGGCGCTATTGTTGACAGCGCTTTCGGTTTTGTTAATAAACGATACCGCAAAGCCCGTTATAGCCGACGATACAACCCAAATTTCGCCCGTAATAAATCTAAGCAGTAAATGGAAGTACCTTGATAACGGCATCGACCCCGGCTCTTCTTCCGACCGTACCCGCTGGACAAAGCTTGGGTACGATGATAGCTCTTGGAAGTCTGCCAACGGCAAATTCGGCGCAAAAAGCGGTCAGCTTGCCCCGTTGGACAGCGCGGGCAACTTTACCCCAACCGTTTTGCTAAACCATTATCAATCCGATAACACCTGTATCCCTACCTATTTCTTCCGCAGTACCTTTAAAATAAAGGGCGAGCCTCCCACAGACGGCTTGGTTATGGTGGGCACTATCAGCTATGACGATGCGGCTATCGTTTATATAAACGGCACCCGCGTTGCCGCATTCCACGAGCCCGAGGGCGGGTTCGAAACCAACCTTTCTTACGGGGGTCACGGCGCAACCGACCCTGTAACCGCAACATTTTACGTAGATACATCGTTGCTTGTTGCAGGCGATAACGTTATCGCGGTAGAACTTCATAACCAGCGCTCCAACAGCTCTGACGTTTGGTTCAGTATGCCCTCGTTGGTAATGCAGGAATACCTTGTTATGAACGTTGGCGCAACCGAGCTTGAACGTAATTTCAACTGGTATTTCCCCTCTGCCAACGGAAGCGTTCAATATGCGGTACGCAACGGCAACAGCTTTCCCGCAGAATATACCACGGTAAACACCACCGCAAAAAAGCTTGGCGAGACCTATATTCACCGCGCAACCATAAAGAACCTACAGCCCGATACCCAATACGTTTACCGTATTGTAAACGACGGCGCGGTTTCCAAAAACTTCTATTTTAAAACCGCAAAGACCGACAGCTTCAGCTTTATCTACGTGGGCGACCCGCAGGTAGGCGCATCTTGGGGAGTGTTGGACGATGCAGGACTTTGGAACACAACCCTAAAAACCGCTACCGAGGTTGTGCCCAACGCAACCTTGCTTGTTTCCGCAGGGGACCAAGTAGAGGTTTGCACCCGCGAAAGATATTATCAGGGCTTGTTTGCTCCTAATTATATGCCCACCTTGGCGTTTGCCAACTCTATGGGTAACCACGAAAACGATAACTACACCGGTGTTACCGAATACGATGCAAGCCCATACGATAATCACTATAATCCGCCCAACACCGTTATGAACGGCGAGGTGTACGGTGCTTCTAAAGCAGGTGGCGATTATTGGTATACTTATAACAACACCTTGTTTATGCACATTAACACTAACAGCTCTAATATGGCAGAGCATACTGCGTTCCTAAACGGCGCAATAAGCGCAAACCCCAACGTAAAATGGAAAATAGCGGTTATGCACTTTTCTATGTTCGGCGCGGGCTCGTATTTTACTGCCGATGCCATGGCACAGCGCCGCGAGCTGTATGCACCCTTGTTCGATAGCTTAGATATAGACGTTGTGCTTTCCGGCCACGAGCATATTTATGCCCGCAGTTATATGATAGAAGAAGGCTTCACCCCCTATACTGCCGAGGGCGTTCAATCTGCCGTAACCGACCCTTGCGGAATTCTTTATCTAACCGCTTGCAGCTCTACCGGCAGTAAATATTACGATATGATGGACGATTCCAAAACACCCCACGTTGCGGTAAAATCTCAGCATATTGCAACCTTTACCGCTGTAGACGTTACCGATACTACCTTTAGCATTACCACATACCGTGTAGATAATAAAGCTGTTTTAGATAGATTTCAAATTACCAAAACGGGCAAGGAAATTCTTCCCAGACCCGATTTTGATATAACCGATAACGTGGCGTACAACAAATCCTACACTACCTCGCTTCCATATAGAGATGGCGGCAGAGAAGCTAATTGGCAATACGATCCCAACGCAGCTATAAATTATCCCGACGAGGGCGGCAAAACCTTAACAAACGGCAAGCTTCCCAAGGTAAAGGCATATACCGATGCAGCTTGGTACGGCTTGCACGACGGCACCCCCGATATTAAAGACGCAGGTATAAATTACAGCTGGGTTAAGGTAGATTTAGAAGGCACCCATACCCTTAATAAAATAGTTGCATACGTTGCACCCGACCTTGGCTCCGGTGTTAAATGGCCCTCTTGGGCAGGTGTTGTGGGTTACGATAAAGATGGCAACGTCTTTAATATAGGCGAATTTACTTTACCCCCTGCCAACGTTGCCGATACCGACAATTACGTAAAGCTCGAGCTTAACCTTAACGGCATCGTTGCCGATGCAATCGAAATTCGTATGAACCGCGGTGGCTATACCTTTATTTCCGAAATAGCGGCATACGGTGCCTTGGGCGGAAGCTATAATACCACGCCCAACCCCGACCCCGATCCCGACCCCGAACCCGACCCCGATCCCAAGCCTGAACCCGACCCCGACCCCGACCCTGATCCCGATCCCGATCCCGATCCCGACCCCGAATATGTGGTAGGCGACGTTAACGGCAACGGCAAAATAGATGCAAGAGATTACCTCTTGCTTAAGAGAGCATACTTCGGCACTTATACCTTAACCTGTGCCGATAATGTTGCCGATATTAACGGCAACGGCAAAATCGATGCAAGAGATTATCTGTTGTTAAAACGCGCATACTTCGGTACCTATACTATTCAATAAATAAATATAAAAATCCGCGACAAGCGCGTGGATTTTTATACCTTATCAAACGTAACAAACAAAGGAGGACCCCGCATGAAAAAGCTGATTTCCGTATTATTGGCAGCATTGCTTCTGATCCCCGCTTATTCCGTAGCATCGGCGCTCCCGCAAGAACCTACAAGCACCATCGACGGCGTAACCTTTTACGATTACGTAAGCACGGGTGCTTATTCCGAAAAGGAAAATTCCTATAACGTTTTGCATTTTAACACCAACGACGGCTACGTGCCCATGGCATACACCGGCACCGCCGGCAAAACCGCATCTATTGCCGACCACGTTGCGGCGGCAAAGGCAGAGGGCTATAAGGTTTACGGCGCAATAAACGCCGCGTTCTTCGATATGTCCAACGGCGACCCCTGCGATGACCTTATTTATAACGAAGAGCTTGTTTATGCCCAAGCCCGCGACGGCGTAGAATGCATTCTTACCGCCTTCGATTATAAGGGCAACCCTACCTTGGTATCCAGCAAGCTAAGCTACGCCATGACAATTAACGGCGAAAGCATTGAAAAACCCATAGGTATGATAAATAAGGATTACACCGCCTATAAGCTGGCAAACGACAGCGTAAAGGGCAGATTCCATTATTTCGATAGCTATGCCAAGGGCGATTTTACCGATGAAGAGCAAATCGGTTACGAAATCCTTTGCAAAAAATCCAACGGCACCCGCCTTTCTGTTGGCGAAACCCTGCAGGGCACCGTGGTTAGCGTTACCGCCGATTCTTTTTACGGCAAAACCAACGTTACCGCAAAAGACGAATTTATCTTGTTCGTTAAGGCAGATTCCGCTTACGCCGCTTACGTTACCGACCTTGCAGAGGGCGATTCTGTGGAAATCACCGTTACCGAAACCATTTCTAATTCCAAATTGGCAATGAACAACGCCTATTCCGCAATCGGCTCTACCTATTGGATTGCCCGCAACGGAAGCAACATTGCCGCGTCCCAAAACACTATTATACATTCCACCACCCAGATCGATACCTGGACAGCGTTCGGTTGGGACAGCGAAGGCAACTATTATTTTATAGCAAGCGAATTTTACGAAGCTTCCGGCGCAACGTTAAGAGATATCGCCCAGGAATTGCTTGACCTTGGCTGCGAAAACGCAGTGCGCTTAGATGGCGGTGGATCTACCGCAATGTGGGTAGAGGGCAAGGATATGGTTTATAACCAATACCGTAAGGTAACCGACGTTGTGCTTGTTGTAGAAAAGCCCGAAACTCCCCGTATAGATTTAGGCGAAACCCTAAAAGCGGCAGAAGCGCTTTTTGCAGGCGATTACAGCGCCGAAGCCAACGCATATATTCAATCCGCTTATAAATCTGCTTACCTTGCGTATAACAATAACCTTGCAGGCAACGATGCTTGGAAGCAAAGCAACACCGACCTTGCAAACGCTATTGCTTATATTAAGGACGAAACCAACTTCCCCAACCAAGAAAAGCTTACCGATTTTATCTACGTAAACCTTTTAGATGCCAGCGTAGCAACAGGCAACTGCTCGCTGTTCACCGCTGAATTCAACGGCGGCGAGCTTACCCAAATTAACGCGGGCTACGGCTATTCCTATGGTGTTTTGGCAGAAAAGGTTTCCGATAATAAATACAAGGTTTTGGCGAAGTACGAAAAATACAAAGATAACATCACCTTGGAAGAAAACCAAATTTTAATAATGACCTCTTACCAAAAGACCAAGCCCGTAAGCGAGGTTAACCGCGACCGTATACTTGCTTTGGAAATAGGTCAGGAAATTACCCTTTGCGGTATCGATATAGAAAACGGCATTCTTTG
>JAFYOG010000055.1 GCA_017560285.1 Clostridia bacterium | reverse complement strand
TATTCCTATGATGAACCCCGATATTGTAACGGGCGTTTCTATGATGCTTTTGTTTGCTTTCGCAGCAACAATTTTGGGTACACAATCTGTATTAAGCTTTTGGACGTTGCTTATAGCGCACGTTACTTTTAGCTTGCCTTATGTAATTTTATCTGTGTTACCTAAGATTAAGCAGATGGATAAGCATCTTACGGAAGCGGCGATGGATTTAGGTTGCAGACCGCTGAAATCCTTTTTTAAGGTAGAGCTTCCGTGTATTATGCCGGGTGTAATTTCCGGTGTGCTTATGGCATTCACCTTGTCGTTAGATGACTTTTTAATAAGTTATTTCGTAACCGGCAGTGGGTTCCAAACCTTGCCTATTTATATTTATTCTGCTGTAAGAAGAGGTGTTCGCCCTACATTGTATGCGGCAAATACAATTATAATTCTTGCAGTATTGGCGTTGCTTATATTTATTAACTTTGTGGGTGATAAAGATGCAAAGCCGAAAGCCAAGAAAGGGAAATAAGAGTTGAAGAAAAAACTTATTTTTATTGTTTTGGCGGCTCTCATTGCCGCATTCTTGCTAACCGATTGCGCATATTATCCCAAAACAGAATTAGAATTTTGCGAAGGCACCAATATAGATTACAGCAAATTCGAAGGTACTGTTTTAAAGGTATATAATTGGGGTTATTATATTTCTGACGGCTCTGACGGAAGTATCGACGTTAACAAAGAATTCGAAATGCTTACCGGTATTGATATTGTATATGACAATTACGATTCTAACGAAAGTTTATATGCAAAAATCAAAAACGGCGGAGCAGATTACGACGTAATTATTCCTTCCGATTATATGATCGCCAGATTAATTAATGAAGGCTATCTTGCAAAATTAAATTTCGATAATATACCCAATTACAAGTATATTGATAATAAATACAAAAATATGGAATACGATATTAATAACGAATATAGTGTTCCGTATAACGTCGGTACAGTTGGTGTAATTTATAACAAAAACGCTATTCCCGAAAAGCCCACAAGCTGGTCTGTAATGTGGGATGAGCAATACAAGGGCAAAATCCTTAATTTTAATAACCCCCGCGATGCTTTTGCTATAGCGCAGTTCTACTTGGGGCTTGACATTAATTCAACAAACGAAGCCGATTGGGATGCCGCATACGAAGCTTTGCTTGATCAAAAGAATGTTCTTCAAAGCTACGTAATGGACGAAGTTTTTAATAAAATGGAAAGCGGCGAAGCTTGGCTTGCACCCTACTATGCAGGCGACTTCTTTACCATGTACGAAAACGAAGGTAACGATAACCTTGGATTTTTCTATCCCGAAGAAGGCACAAATGTCTTTGTTGATGCGGCTTGCGTATTGGCAAACTCCAAAAACAAAGAAGCTGCAGAGCTATATATTAATTTCCTTGCCGACCCTGTTATTGCAAAAGCAAATGCGGAATACTTATATTACGCATCGCCCAATGAAGCAGTTGCCGCAGACGAGGAATATATCCAAGGGCTTTTAGATACGCACCCCGATGCATATGAAATACTCTACGGATATGATAACCCTAAAAATGATGCTTTTGCAGATTTGCCCGATTCCACCAAAAAGTATATGACAAAAAAATGGACACAGCTTGGCGCATCGGTAACAGAAGATAACGATAATAATATTATTTACGCAGTTTCTGTTTTGATCATAGCTATGTTTGTTGGCTGGTTTATATTTAATACAATAAGAAAAAAGAAACGAGCACAATATTACAAATAAAAAAATAAAAGGCGTTAAACGCCTTTTATTTTTTTATATATTCGAATATTTGATCAGAAAGCTTTGAAAAATCTATAATGCTTAATTCTTCTCCGCGTACGCTTTCTTTTAATCCGCAATTTAGTATTATAGAAAGCAATTCTTCTTTGGGAATTTTATCCCCAAAATAAGAATTAAGCGAATTTAGTAAGGTTTTTCTTCTTTGCAAAAAAGCCGCTTTTATTACCGCAAACAAAGTTTCTTTGCTCAACGGATTAACAGGGGAGTGGTCGTACAAATCGAACCGTATAACTGCACTGTCGACCTTTGGTTTGGGATCGAAAGACCCTGCCTTTACAGTAAACAACCGCTTAACAGATGCATAATAGCTTATAGAAGCGGTTATTGCACCATAACCGTCTGTGCCGGGTTTTGCGCAAAACCGTTCCGCAACCTCTTTTTGAACCATTACCGTAATGGTTTTAAAGCCATATTCGCCTTCTAACAGCTTCATTACAATGTCTGTAGTAATATAATAGGGCAAATTAGCACAAACGCATACGTTTCGGTTAGGAAATTCGTTCGTTAATAAATCATTAATGTCGATCTTTAAAATATCTTCATTAATAATTTTTACATTGTTACAATCCGATAGCTTTTCGGGCAAAATCGACATTAATTCGGTGTCGATTTCGATTGCAACTACGTTATTGGCGATTGCTGATAATTCTTTTGTAAGAATACCGAAGCCGGGACCGATTTCTATTACGCCATCCTCTGACGTAATACCGCTTTCTGCGGCAATTCGTCTGGGGATAGCTACGTTAGTTAGAAAGTTCTGTCCGTATTGTTTTTTCTTTTTAAATTCAGTCATTATTCTTTATCTATTATAGTTAAAAATTTAGCAGTGCCGCCAATTGCAAATTGACCGTGAGGAATAGCAGGGGAGAAATAAACCGAATCGCCCTCGGAAAGCTCGAAGGTTCTGTCGCCGAGAGTTACACCTAATTTGCCTTCTAAAACGTAATTAAATTCCTGACCGGAATGGGAAACCAATGCGGGATGAACGTCGGAAGGGGTAAGAGTAACAACCATAGGTTCTTTATCTCTGCCGATATAATTATGAGCAAGCGCTTCGAAAGAATATCCTTCGTAACGTTGTATCATAACGCCCTTGTTCTTTCTTGTAATGCAATATTCTGCCATTCTGGGGGCTTCGCCTAATATAAGCTCGGTTGCATCCACACCAAGTGCCGCAGCAGTAGAATATATAACGCTTATGGGAATATCCTTTTCGCCGTTTTCATATTCCATATATTCATCCAAGGTAATATTGATTTTAGCCGCAACCTCGTCTACGGTAATATCCAAGGCATCGCGTAGATATTTAATTCTATTTGCAATTTCTTTAATTTGTGCATTTACATCCATAACAGATAACTCCCTTTGGTTAATATGTTTTTATTATAACATCATGATTATTTATAGTCAATAAATTTATTCGAAGTTAATATTATTTACTACAATATCTCGTCCTTTATAGGAAAAAGCAAATTTATTAAACTCCTCGTCAGACAACCCATTAATATATTCCACATCGATTTTCGATACCCGTGTTTTTTGAAAATAAGGAATAGGTGATATTTTCGCATCTTTGTTATAAGGGCATACGTTTTGACAAATATCACAGCCCCAAACAATATTATGCTCTTTCAAAAGAAGCTTTTCTTCGTCTGTTTTTTTCTTCTTTTGCGAAATACCCGAAAGGCATTTATATCTATCTATACCAAATTCAATAATGGCGTTATTGGGGCATGCGTCTATACACAAACCGCAATTATAGCAATGCTTAATTTCAACCGCTGGAATATTACATTCGATATCGGTAATTAACGAGCCTAAAAAAACAAAGCTTCCGTAAATTTTATCGATAAATAGCGAGTTCTTTCCTATAACCCCAAGATCGCACTTTGCCGCCGCGAGCTTTTCGTTTATAGGCGAATGGTCGCAAAAACCCATAAATCGGCAATTGGTTTTGCTGTTAAGCTGAGAAATAACAATTTCATACAACTGCTTACTATAATTATGATAATCGTATATTCTTGCATATTCGGAAAAACCGTCATCGGCAATTTCTTTTGATGACCGGTAGGGAATACAGAATATAACTACACTTCTTGCCCATTGCGGTAATATTCGCTGATTAATAATTTCGCAATCTCTTATATCAATAAAACCGATCCGTTCTATTCCGTTTTTATTAAGTTCTTCTTTAATTATGCTAAACATAATACACCTAAAAAAACAGGCGTACCGAATAATCGGACGCCTGTAAATGACTTTATTAGTCGGTAATGTAAGGGATAAGTGCAAGGTGTCTTGCTCTCTTAACAGCGATGGTAAGCTGTCTCTGGTGACGAGCGCAAGTACCGGTAACTCTGCGAGGAAGAATCTTTGCACGTTCGGAAAGGTTCTTCTTGAAACGATTTACATCCTTATAGTCGATATAATCGATCTTGTCTGCACAGAAAGCGCAAACCTTCTTTCTTCTCTTGTTACGGAAAGAAGCTCTATCGCCACGCTGTTCGCGGGGTTCTCTGTTTTCTCTAACCTCAGAATTCTGTTCTGCAACAGCTTCTTCGGTAGCAACAATCTGTTCGTTATCCATGATAATCCTCCTTAAAGTTTAATTAGAAGGGCAATTCGTCGTCGGCGGAAAGATCCTCGAAGCCCGAATCTGCCGTAGGTGTGCCGTAAGTAGGAACGTTATTCTGAGACATGGATTGCATAGGAGCGCCGCCCTCGGATTTACGCTCAACAAAAGAAACCTCATCGGCAACAATTTCTACAGAATAGTGCTTAACACCATTATTATCTGTCCAATTGCTGTTTTGAAGCTGACCCGATACAAGTATGGGCTTGCCCTTTGTAAAGAAGCGAGAAACGAACTCTGCAGTTTGTCTCCATGCAACAACATTAAAGAAATCGGTCTGTGCCTGCTCGCCGGAACGAGTAAATCTTCTGTTAACAGCGATGCTGAATCTGATTACAGAAACGCCGCTCGGAGTAGTTTTAAGTTCAGGATCAGCAACCAAATTACCAATCATAATTACTCTGTTGAATGCCATTTTTGTTACCTCACTTTTCAGCAGATGATATCGTTAATTACTGTTCGCATTTAACGATGAGAGAACGAAGAATACCGTCGGTAATGTTATAAATTCTGTCCAATTCAGCAGGGAACTCGGGGTTCGATGCGAATTTAACAAGAACATAGTAACCTTCAGTAAGATCTTCGATGGGGTACGCGAATCTTCTGTTGCCCCATTCATCGATCTTTTCGACTTCAGCGTTGGAGCCGATAAGCGATGTGAACTTTTCAACGAGAGCCTTGGTAGCTTCTTCGCCGATAGTGTTGTTAACAACAAAGATTGTTTCGTACTTATTCATCATTCTACACCTCCTTTTGGACTTTGACCCCGCATAAACGGGGCAAGGAGAAAACTAAAAGTTTTCATATCTAATGCATTATATCACAAAAAAGTAATTATGTCAACACTTTTTTGTAATTTACACTGTGTTACGGGGATATCAGCCTTGGTTGTATCTCTTTAACAAACGACGGATTCTTGCCGCACTGTCAAGAAGCGGAGAAATGGATTCGTCATTATTTAAAGTGCAAAGAATCTTAGCAATAAACTTGGACATATCTACCTGTACGAACCAAGGGCGTTCCAACAGTTCGGGAGTAGCATAGGTTAAGTTGGTAGAATAAAGCTTCTTAAGCTTGCCTTCTTCGTAAAGCTTATCGAACTTTTCGAGACCGGCAGTAAAGAATGCAAAGGAAACTGCGGCATATACGTCGCTAACGTTTTGCTTTTGAATTTCGTTAATTACGTCGATAACAGATTCGCCGGAAGCGATCATATCGTCGATAATAAGAACTCTCTTGCCTTCCAAAGAGCCGCCGATGTATTCGTGCTGAACGATGGGGTTCTTACCGTTAACTATTCTGGAATGGTCTCTTCTCTTATAGAACATACCAACGTCAAGGCCAAGAACGTTTGCATAATAAATAGCTCTGTCCATAGCGCCTGTATCGGGGCTGATAACAGTCATATTATCCTTAAAGATATCGTCGCCTTCGTTCTGAATAAAGCGCTTGAGCATGGAATATGTAGGATAAATATTTTCGAAAGAAGTACCGGGGATAGCGTTATAAATGGTGGAATCGTGTGCGTCGAAGGTCAAAACGCAATCAACGCCAAGATATTGAAGTTCTTCCAATGCCTGTGCACAGTCCAAGGATTCTCTACCTTTTCTCTTGTGCTGACGAGAAGAATAGAGCAGGGGCATTAAAACGGTAATGCGGCTTGCTTTACCGCCGATAGCGGATAATACACGTTTGATATCACGAAAATGATCATCAGGGCTCATGTGATTTTCGAAACCGCACATATTGTAAGTGCAGCTGTAGTTACCGATATCGCAAAGAATATAGATATCTCTGCCGCGAACGGAATCGCAAATCTTAACTTTGCCTTCGCCGTTGTTAAATCTAACTTCCTCGATAGGAATAATATAGCTTTCGTCGCCATCTTCGTTTCTTAACTGACGGATAAACTGATCGACTTCGGTGCCAAGCTGCTTGCAGCTCTTCATTACGATCAGACCCATTTTTCCGTGATTCAAATTCTGTGCCATAAGTAGACTCCTTAAACAAGTTTTATATCCGCATACCATTCTATATTAAAAGTTTTGTTTTGTATATTGACTAATTAACCAAAACTGTAAAAGTTTTTTTGATATTTTGGAAAAAAATATATAAACTTGTCGTTGCCGTCTATTTTAATAAGAAATCAATTGACATATTAATAAGTTTATGATATTCTATAGTGGAACAAAAGTTCGTATGGAGGAAATTATGGCAGTTAAAGATACAAAGGACAGCAAACAGTTAGCATTGGAAACCGCACTTGCTCAAATTGAAAAGCAATGCGGCAAGGGTTCTATTATGCGTCTTGGTAAGAATGCAGGAATGGAAGTTAAGAGTGTACCCACAGGCTCTTTATCATTGGACGTTGCTCTTGGTATAGGCGGCGTTCCCAAGGGAAGAATTATTGAAATATACGGTCCCGAATCTTCGGGTAAAACCACACTTGCTTTGCATATAATCGCAGAGGTACAAAAAACCGGCGGTGAAGCAGCTTTTATCGATGCTGAACACGCGTTAGACCCTGTTTATGCTCACGCATTGGGCGTAGACACCGATTCTTTGTTGGTATCTCAGCCCGATTATGGCGAACAAGCATTGGAAATCACCGAGGCTTTAGTTCGTTCCGGCGCAGTAGAGGTTGTTGTTGTAGACTCTGTTGCGGCTTTGGTACCTAAGAACGAAATCGATGGTGATATGGGCGATTCTCACGTTGGCTTGCATGCTCGCTTGATGTCGCAAGCATTAAGAAAGCTTTCCGGTGCTATAGCAAAATCAAGTTGTATAGTTATTTTTATTAACCAATTGCGCGAAAAGGTCGGCGTTATGTACGGCAACCCCGAAACAACCACCGGCGGCAGAGCATTAAAGTTTTACGCATCTGTTCGTTTAGACGTTCGCAAATCCGAACAGCTTAAGAGCGGCAGCGAAATTATTGGTAACCACGTAAAGGTAAAGGTTGTAAAGAACAAGGTTGCGCCTCCCTTTAAAACAGCTGAATTTGATATCATATACGGCAAGGGTATTTCTAAAGAAAGCGAAATTATAGAGCTCGGCATTAATTGCGGAGTTATAGATAAGAGCGGATCTTGGTTATCTTACAACGGCGAAAAGCTTGGTCAGGGCAAGGATAAGGTTCGCGCTTTATTGGAAGAGGACGAAGCTTTGTCTGCAGAGCTTTCCGAAAAGATACTTGCGCACTACACCGGCAACGCCCCTGTGGAATATACAGATACTATCAGTGCGGAAGAGCTGTTTGACGAAGAGTAAACGATGTATAATATATCGAAAATACACCGCAACGAAGGCAGTAACGAAGCTGTTGTATATTGTAACGACGAAATTTATCATATTACAACACGCGATTTAGAAACCTTAGGGATTATCGAAAACGATACTGCCGACGAATATACGGTTATTGCTTTAAACGAGGCATCGCAACGCCTTTTATGCATAAAGAAGGCATTTGATTATTTATCCTACGGCGATTTATCGAAAAAGCAATTACGCGACAAACTATCACGTAAATTTTCTAAAGAGCTTTCGTTTGACGTTGCCCAATTAATGGTTGAACGCGGTTATATTAACGATTCGCGTTTAGCCGAAAGATACACCGAAACGTTCTATGAATTTAAAAACATGGGGCTAAACAAAATTCGTAACGAGCTTTATCGCAGAGGAATTTCTAAGGAAGACATAGATAATGCATTAGAAAAATACGAAAGCGAAGACCAAAACGAAAGAATTTTAGAATTTATAAAGAAAAAATACGATATCACTCTTCTTGACGACGTTAAGTACAGAAGAAAGGTTTACGCCGGTGCTTTACGCGCAGGTTTTAACGGCAGTGATATCGGAGACGTATTAAGAAATTTTGAAAGTGAGTAAACAGATATGCCTATCAAGGTTGGATTTGTGTCTTTGGGATGTCCTAAAAATCTAATCAATACCGAAGTTATGCTGGCAAAGCTTGTAGATAACGGTATGGACATTGTGGCCGAGGATATAGACGCGGACGTTATCGTTATAAACACCTGTGCTTTTATAGAAAGTGCAAAGAACGAGGCAATCGATAACATTTTAGATATAGCGTGGTTAAAGAAAAACCGCTCGCTAAAGGGTATTGTAGTAACCGGTTGTTTACCTCAGCGCTACAAGGAAGAATTTTTAAAAGAGCTTCCCGAGGTTAACTGTATTTTAGGAACCGGTTCTATCGAAGATATTTGCGAAGCCGTTGAAATCGCTTACAATGGCGGTTCCTACAGCAGTTTCAGAAATGTAGACGAAACCCCGTTGGGCGGCGAAAGAGTCATTACCACTCCTGACCATTTTGCATATGTACAAATTGCAGAGGGGTGTGATAACCGTTGCACATACTGCGTAATACCCGATATCCGCGGTAAATTCAGAAGCCGCAATATGAGCGACATTATCGAAGAAGTAGAAAATCTTGCTTCCTTTGGCATAAAAGAGATTTGTTTGGTTGCACAAGACACAACCAGATACGGCGAAGATTTGTACGGCACCTATGCGCTTGACAGTCTTATCGCGGCTCTTTCTGAAATAGAAGGGATAGAATGGATAAGAGTTCTTTACTGTTATCCCGACAGAATTACCGATGGTTTAATTAACGAGTTTAAGAACAACGATAAACTTCTTAAGTATATCGATATGCCTATACAGCATATAAATGACGATATATTAAAAAATATGAACCGCCGCGATACAACCGAAAGTATAAAAACTATAATCGCTAAACTTCGCGCAGAAGTGCCCGATATGGTTATCAGGAGCACCGTTATCGTCGGCTTTCCCGGCGAAACCGAAAAGCAGTTTAACGAATTACGCAATTTTATAAAAGAAACGAAGTTCGAGCGGCTTGGTGTATTCGAATACTCCCGCGAGGAAGGTACTCCCGCATACGATATGCCCAAACAGGTTTCTGCTAACACAAAGAAAATGCGTTGCGTGGCTATAATGAGCTATCAAAATCGCATTCACAACGATTTTAATGCAAAATTCGTAGGCAAGACGCTTAAGGTGATTTGCGAAGGCTA
>JAFYOG010000054.1 GCA_017560285.1 Clostridia bacterium | reverse complement strand
TTGCCAAAGGTATCTACGGCTATATAAGCATCTGCAGGCAACGGCTTTTTGCCAAGACGGACAATTTCTATTTTATCGGGTCTAAACCCCAAAAAGCAGCCCTTACCGGATGCAGTGCCAAAGGGTATTGCCCTTATTTTTAACGGAAAATCGGGGCGGTCGGGGTTATCGTAGGGCGGGGGCAGTGCGGCAGCGGAAATAATTATCACAGGCAACGAGGAAAACGGCTCGGTAACCATATTCCCGCTATCTGCCAAAAGCCGTGCCGATATCTTTTCCCCCGCTATATAAAGGTTTATTTCTGCCGATTTTGTATGTATCTTCCGTTTGCTTATAATCCCAAACAAAAAGGCTATTAATGCCGATGCAAAGCAGGCAAGGGCAAAACCCATAGCCCCCGTTTCGGCATAAACCCCTTGGTGGCTTTTTCCAAAAAGACTGTACAGCGCGGTAATTAACCCGCCCATAAGGGCAGAGGCCGCTATATAGGTAACAACGGCAAACAAAAACCGCTTTATAGGCATTTTCCCAAATGAAACAAAGCACATTACCCCCGCAAAGCCAAGGTTTAACGGCAGTGAAATATACACCGCAAGCTCTGCAACGTAGGGCAAAAAGGCATAAGCCCCGCCCATTGCCGCCGCCAAAACCAACCGCCAAGCAAAGGCTTTTAGGTTTAACAGCCGTGCCGCCAAAAATAAGCATAAATAATCCAACGAAAAGTTTATAACAAACAAAATATCTGCATAAATCACCACCGATTCGGCATACAAAATAAACACCTGCCCTTGTTTTTTTATAATTATAAATCCAAGGGGCAGGGGTATTTTGTCGCAATGTAAAGGGCGGTAATTTTTTTATGAAAAAACCTTTTCTGCGTTTAAAAACAAAAAAGGATTGGGCAAAGCTTATTATATTTTTAGCGGTATCAATCTGGGCGGCAACGGTGGTGCTTTTTAACCCCGATACGCAGGTTTTTGCCGACGGAAAGGGGTACAATATAAGCCTTTACGGCTTTTTGGCAAACCTGTAAATGTTTATTTTGTTGCCTAAATTCAGAACACGCATATCCTTCTTCGCAATCCCTACGTTAATATTAATGCTTAAGTGCGAGGGTGCTTTTGCATTTTCTCTTGTTCTTTTATCTGCGGCAATACACGAGCTTGGGCATATAACCGCCATGCTTTTGCAGGGTATAAAGCCCCGCCGTGTGGATATTTTGCCTATGGGCGCGTTAATCGTCTGCCCCGAGGGGGTGCCCTTTAAATCTCAGCTTATAATATCAATCTGCGGTCCCTTGGCATCTCTTTTTTCCGCCACGGTTGCGGCAGTAATATATATTTTTGCCCCTTCGGCGGGGGTACTGTTTTTTGGGGTAATAAACCTAACCCTATGTTTGTTTAACCTGCTTCCCGCCCGAAAGAACGATGGGGGCGTTGCGCTTTTTTGCCTGATTACCCTAAAAACCAAAAAAGAAAAAACGGCAAGACGTATATGCCTTGCCGTTTCGGTAATATCAAAAATATTCTTCGCCGCGTTGTCATTTATGTGTCTTGCTTACAGCGGATATAATTTGGGTATGGGGCTGTTGCTGTTTGCGTTAATTGTGCAACTGTAAAACAAAAGGAGCGTTATTAACGCTCCTTTTTCTTTAAGATTTATTTGCTTTCTTCGGCAGATTCTTCTGCGGCGTTAACCTTTCTCCAATTCTTAAGGGTAAGGTCCTTAAAATCGAAGTAGCCGTACCAGTTGGTATCGTAACCGCTAACGTCGCTGCTTGCAACGTAGCTGTTGGTGTACCAGAATACCATGGTTGCGGGGCAAAGCTCTGCAAGCTTCTTTTCTGCGTTGTGAAGAATTTCTGCTCTTTCTGCACGGTCGTTGGTCTTAACGGCAGAATCGATAAGTGCGCTGTAATCGGCATCGTCGATGTTGGAATAGTGCTTGCCGAATACCTCGGTGGTATCGTCAAGGTCTACGGAATAATCGATAACGGTGCCTGCACCGCTGTATTCCTTTGCAAAGGGTGCAAGATAGCACAATGCATCGGAAGAACCGCCGGAAATGTTGGTACCGATAATATCAAATTCTCTGTTGGTAAGAGCCTTAAAATATTCGGTGGGGTAAAGACCCTTGCATTCAACGGTATAACCGAGCTTGGTCCAATATTCAGCCGCCTTTTCCATAATTACCTTATAGGAATTGGAATAGGAAACGTTGTTCTTAAAGTTCTTTACGGTGTATTCGTTCTGGGGGATAAGATAAATCGCGGTAAGAGTGCCTTCCTTGGATTTACCCTTTACCAACGCCTTTGCGGCATCCATATCGGATTTAACGTTGTAAAGGTCGCCGCCTACTTCGCGGAAATCGCTGTCGCCGTCGGTGTTGAACACGCCGTTGGGAACGTAACCGTTTGCGGGACGTTCGCCGGTGCCGGTTGCTTCGGTAATAGCGGTTCTGTCAATAGCGGCAGAGAACGCCTTACGTACGTCTGCATCCTTAAGCAATTCGTTTTCGGTATTAAAGTAGAACGCAAAGCCGTTAAGAGTGTTTACGGTTTCGATATCGTCCTTAAAGTAATCGTAGGTTTGCTTTTCGAAGGAGCTAAGGAAATAAATGCTGCCATCGATATAGCGGTATGCCTGGAACGCTTCCTGAGTAACCTTGCCATCATCCTTGTAATCTCTGTACAAGCCTTCGGAATAGAGGCAAACTATACGGTAAGGAGTAACGTATTTATCTAAAGGCATGCTTTCGCTGCGTCTGTAATAAGCGTTACGTTCGATAACAAGCTTGCAATCGGAATCGCTCTTGCTTTCGGATTTTTCGCTGGGCATATCCATGGTCTGAATTCTAAAGGGACCGTTGCAAACCATATCTGCCGCAGTGGTGCACCAGGTTTCGGGGTTACGGGATATAACGTCCTCGCGGCAGGGAGCAAGGTGAACGTTTGCAACCTGTTCTGCGAAAAGATCATAGTTATATTCGTCCTCAAAAGTAACCTCTAAGGTAGTATCGCTTGTAGCGGCAATACCAAGGTCGTCTATGGTAGCAACGCCGGCTTTAACTGCTCTTGCACCCTTAATGCCGTAAAGCAGGGAAGCGTAAGGGCTGTTAAATTCGGGGTCAAGAATTCTTGTCCAAGCGTAAACAACGTCTGCAGCGCTAACCTTGCGGTTATCGCTCCACTTGGTATCTCTAAGTTCAAACGTCATCTTGTGAAGACTGTAAATTTCGTCGTAAACGTATTCCCATTCGGTAGCCAACGCGCCCACAACGTCGCCGTCTTCGTCAATAGCGGTAAGAGGCTCGTAAATAAGCGAAAGGATAGTGTCCGCATCGCTGTTAAGCTGAATAGCGGCAGGGTCTAACGTATAGGGGAAATCCGTAAGATACATACGGATACTGGGGCCCTTTTCGTCTTCGCCCAAGCCGCCGCAACCTACAAGGGCGCCAAGGCAGAAGATAATGCAAAGGGCAAAACATAAAAACTTTTTCATAATAACCTCCGGACAAAAAAGCTCCAGCATTAGTTAGTATTAATTATAACACCTAAATATAAAATAATCAAGTGCGTTTTAGCTATTTGTTTAAATTCACAAAAAAATATTTCCCCCGTTGTGCGTTTTAACGTAAAAAGAACGCGTCGGTAAAAACCAACGCGTTCGTATTTCTTGCATTAAATGGTGGATGTAAGATTAGAACCAGCTCTTGAACAATTCCAAAAGGTTGTTGTTAGAGAATGCAGCAACGGTAACCAAGGAAATGGTGCTCATAATCTTAATAAGAATATCCAAAGAGGGACCAACGGTGTCCTTCAAGGGGTCGCCAACGGTGTCGCCAACAACGGCAGCATCGTGAGCAGCGCCGCCCTTCTTTTCGCCTTCAACGCCGCCTACTTCGATGTACTTCTTACCGTTATCCCACGCGCCGCCTGCGTTACCGCAGAAGAGAGCGAGCATGATAGCGGAAATGGTAGCACCAACAAGTACGCCGCCTACGAAGCCTGCGCCAAAGATAAAGCCGCAAACAACGGGGAATGCAATACAGAAGATAGCGGGAACGCGCATTTCTTTAATAGCGCCCTGAGAAGAAATTTCGATACAGGTCTTGTAGTCGGGAAGTACTTCGCCTTCCATAAGGCCCTTAATTTCTCTGAACTGACGGCGAACTTCTTCAACCATCTTCTGAGCAGCCTTAGCAACAGCGTTGATAAGCATACCGGAGAACATAAAGGGAAGTGCAGCACCAACGATAGCGCCAACAAGAATTAGCGGATCGAGGATGTTAAGGTTAAGGAAAGGAACTTCAACACCGTGGTTTGCAGCATAGGTGAAGGAAGTCATCATAGAAAGGGTTGCAAGAGCGGCAGAACCGATTGCGAAGCCCTTACCGATAGCAGCGGTGGTGTTACCAACAGCGTCGAGCTCGTCGGTAATTTCGCGTACTTCGGGTTCGAGGTAAGACATTTCTGCAATACCGCCGGCGTTATCGGAAATAGGACCATAAGCGTCAACGGAAACGGTAGCAGCAACGAAGGAAAGCATACCGATAGAAGCAGCAGCAACGCCGTACATACCGGAAATTACGTAAGAAAGGTAAATGGAAACGCCCAAAAGTACGCAAGGAAGCATACAAGAGATCATACCAAGGGAAAGACCCTGAGTAATGGTAAGAGCGGAACCGTCTACGGAAGCCTTGGAAAGTACCTTGGTAGGCTTGTAATCGTAAGAAGTGTAGTATTCTGCAATCTTACCGATAACGATACCTGCAATAATACCGATAACAGCAGCAACCCAAGGAGAAGCCCAACCAAGCTCGAAGCCGAGGTAGCTGGAGCCCAAAACGTCGCCACTGAAGCCGTTAAAGGAGAAGTAAGCGATTACTGCGCCCAAAGCAACGGTCAAGCCGGCAGAGATGTATGTGGCCATGTTAAGCTCTTTGTGGGGGTTATCGGAAAGCTTCTTGCGAACAAACAAGGAAGCGATACCGATAATACAAGAGATAAGACCCACTGCAGCGAATGCAAGAGGGAACATAACCATCTTCTTCATCAAATCGGGGTTGTTAAATGCGGAATAGTTAGCAAAAAGTTCGATAGCAAGAATAGCGCCGGAAAGAAGTGCGCCAACGAAGCTTTCCAAAAGGTCAGCACCCAAGCCTGCAACGTCACCAACGTTGTCGCCAACGTTATCTGCGATGGTAGCAGGGTTTCTGGGGTCGTCTTCGGGAATGTGAGCTTCGGTCTTACCAACAAGGTCAGCACCCATATCTGCAGCCTTGGTGTAGATACCGCCGCCGATACGTGCGAACATTGCGATAATAGAGCAACCGAGAGCATAACCGGAAAGGGTCATGGTGAAGGTTGCGCCGAAGTCCATCTTGCCGCCGGTGATCATACCCAAAATGCTCTTGCAGGAAGCTGCGAGAGGTTCTACAGTGCCGGCATAAGCGGAAGCATCAAGCTGCTTAAGACCGAAACCGAAAACTAAGAATACGATAATGATACCAAGCAATGCACAGCCTGCAACGCAAAGACCCATTACGGAACCGCCCTTAAAAGCAACCTTAAGGGTGTTGGAAAGGGATTTGGTTGTACGTGCGGTGTTGGTAACGCGAACGTTTGCGTAGGTAGCGATCTTCATACCTACCCAACCTGCGGAAGCACTCATGGTAGCGCCGATGATAAATGCAACAGCGGAGGACCAAGAGATAATAAGTGCGAGCAAAGCAGCAACTATTGCAGCAACAATAGCAACAATCTTGTACTCGTAAGTGATGAAGGCATTAGCGCCTACACGAATAGCAGAAGCGATTTCCTGCATTCTTTCGGTACCTTCTTCGAGTTTTTTGACCGAGAAGAAGTTGTACGCAGCGTATGCAAGACCGCCAAGCGCAGCAACGATCAAAAGGCCAAAGACGAGAGTGAAACTCATGATACTGTTCCTTTCGTATTTTTACGGCATTTCGCCGTTATTTTGTTATTTGCGCACAGTATAAAGCAAGAAAGCCATACTACGCACGCTACCTATTATATATATAGCTGTCAACGCTGTCAAGTGTAAATTTACAAAAAATTACAAATTTGTGCGTTTCGGCAAAAAAATCTCATTTAAATCCCAATCCCGCATACAACAGCCACAATTTATAGCCCTTTATACGCGGTTTTTCTATTGACAGTTAATACGTAAAATGATATAATTCATTAAT
The DNA here is from genome assembly GCA_017560285.1 of Clostridia bacterium. GTDB lineage: Bacteria > Bacillota > Clostridia > Oscillospirales > CAG-382 > Coliplasma. Next base: position 2,888 of record JAFYOG010000054.1, on the reverse strand, counting down.
AATGAAATAAAAAGGAGTTTGGCAATGAAAAAGAAAGAAAACGTAGAAGTTCCTGCCGAATTGGAACAGGAAATTAAAAGCAAAAATTCCAAAGCTTCAAAGTTTATCGCAGTTGCCTTGTGTTCGATTATTATTTTAATCGAAGAGGTTTTTTTCAGAACCCCGCCCATAGCCTCTGCCGCGGTGGGAACGGTATACTTCGGTATGCAAACCGCCGAAGAATGGCTTAATTTTAAGGATTTCAAGCGCAAAACCACCGCTTTTGTAGCAGTACTTTTTACCTTGCTGTTCGTTGCCTGCTTTGTGGGTCTTATCGTTGGTTTTATAAAAACCGCATAACGTTAAATTATAAAATAAATTATGTATTTACATAAAAAAGGAGAAGAAAATGACTATACTTCCTCAACCCAAAAAACTTAAAAAAACCGGCGGCGTTATTTCGGTTGCCAACCTAAAAATCGTTCTTAACGAAAAATGCGACGAACGTATTTTTAAAGCAGCACAAAGACTCGCTAACGAAATTTACGAAGAAACCGGCAACGACCCTGTAATCACCAAGGTTTTGGGCACCCCCGCTGCCGAAGGCAACATCGTTATCGCCTGCTTGGGCAAAAAGAACGGAGAAGGCTATAAGCTTTCCGCCAACGAAAAGGGTATAGTTATTAACGGCGATACCTTGGCAGGCACCTTCTACGGTATCCAAACCCTTCGTCAGATGTTAGAAACCTGCGGCGAAGATATCGAATGCTGCGAAATCGAAGATAAGCCCGATATGTCCTACCGCGGATTTTATCACGATGCTTCCCGCGGCAGAGTTCCCAACCTCGACGGTGTGTTCAAGCTTATCGATTTTCTTGCATATTACAAGCACAATTCTTATCAGCTTTATATCGAGCATACCTTTGCTTTCGATGAATACAAGGGCATTTACAAGGCGTTCGGTTATATGACCGCCGAAGAAATTATGGAAATCGATAACTACTGCTACGAAAACTTTATCGATTTTGTTCCCTCTCTTTCTTCCTTCGGCCACCTTTTCCGTTTGTTGGAAAGCAACAAGTACAAGCACCTTTGCGAGCTTGACAGCTTTACCCCCACCAACAACCCTTGGCACAACTTTATGCTTCACCACACCATCAACGCAAGCGACCCCAGAAGTATAGAGCTTATTAAATCTCTTATCGACCAATACATCCCCTTGTTCCGCAGCAAGTATTTTAACATCTGCTGCGACGAAACCTTCGATATCTGCAACGGCAAGAACGCAGGCAAAGATAAGGGCGAGCTTTATTTGGATTTCACCCTTAAAATTATCGAACACCTTAAGTCCCGCGGCAAGACGGTTATGATGTGGGGCGACGTGGTTCTTAACCACCCCGAAACAATGGAACGCTTCCCCGACGATATGATCATGCTTAACTGGTGCTACGACGAAAACCCCATTTTGGAAAACGTAGAAAAGTTTGCGGCACAGCGCTTCGGTCAGATCGTATGTCCCGGTACAAGCTGCTGGAACCAGTTCTGCGAATGCGTAAACTACAACGAAAAGAACATTTCCAAGATGGTTCAAAAGGGCGGCGAATGCAAGGTTATGGGTATGCTTAACACCTCTTGGGGCGATTACGGCGCAGTTTGTCCTATGACAGCAACCCTTTACGGCGTAGTTCTCGGCGGCGTTTTGGCTTGGAACCGCAAAACCAAGGTTATGTGCGAAAAGTTCGATAAAGCTGTTTCCGAGCTTGTTTACGGCGATTGCACCGGCGAAACCGTTAAGCTTATCCGCAAGTTCGACGATTATCAGCGCGTTCTTAACTGGGCACAGTTCGTTAACTCTACTTACGATAACAAGTTCGGCACCTGGGGCGATACCGGTATGCCTACCGATTCCTCTGCCTTCATCGAAAACGCAAACAACTTCTTTGCTCTTGCCGAATCCTTCCGTCGCTTGCCCGTTCAAAGCGATATCGTTTCCGACCTTCGCATCTGCGCAGAGGGCTCTGCATTAATGAACCTTCGTATGGCTAACTTTATCGACGGCACCACCGTTGTTGACGAAGCACAGATCGAAAGCTGGATCGAACGCTACAGCGCAGCTTGGCTCCGCGACGATAAATACGGCGAACTCGATGCAGTTATCGCAGTATTCCGCGGTAAGAAGTTTAGTTATAAGGATCTTCTCACCAACGCATAATAAAAACGCGTAAAAACGGCGCAGACCGCATAAATGCTAACAAAAAACACCACCGCTCGCAGTAGGTTTCTACAGCTTCGGGTGGTGTTTTCTGTTTCTGCATCCGTTTTAACGCGTTTTGAAAAATCGGCTTCGGGCGGCGTTTTTATATTCTGCATTCATTTTTGTGCGTCTTGCGGTTTTTAGCGTCGGGTGCTGTTTCTTCATTCTGCATCCGTTTTAACGCGTTTTGCATATGCAAATTTGGACGGCATAAAAAGCCTTCCCCTTGGTTCCAACCCCGCAAAACAAGTTTTGCGGGGACCCCGTGGGAAGGGGGACCGCTTAGGCGGTGGATGAGGGGTAAAAATCGGGGCAATAAAACAACAAAATTTGTTACATTCCCTTTACTTTTTCTAAAAACGTGGTATACTAAACCCGAACAGATTTTAGGAGAAATTTTATGGAATATATCTACGATTTACACGTTCATTCCAAGGAATGCAGCGGCTGTGCCTGCACCGGCGCCCGTGATATGGTTCGTGCTTATATAGACCAAGGAATTTATACGGGAATTGTGTTTACAAACCACTTTGGCGCACCCCCTGTTGGTAAAAGCTGGGAAGACCACGTAACCCACTATTGGAACAACTATTTAGAGGCTAAGGAAGAAGGCGAAAAGGCTGATTTTCAGGTGTTTTTCGGCTTCGAGCTTGGC
>JAFYOG010000053.1 GCA_017560285.1 Clostridia bacterium | reverse complement strand
TGCAACAGATTGCCCAAAAGCAACAGCAGGTATTTGAAAAGTTTTACGGCTTGCTTTAAAGGAGGATATTATGCAGGATAAGGTTATAATGGACAACATTCTTACAAGCGTAAAAAATTCTTGCGATATTTTTATGCACGGTACTATCGAATCGCCCACACCCAACGTTAACAGCACCTTTAAGCAGGCATTGAACGAGGCGTTGTGTATGCAAAAGGAAATTTACGACAAGATGGCGCAAAAGGGTTGGTACCCCACCCAAGCGGCACCACAACAGCAGATTATGCAGACCAAGCAGAAGTACCAAAATTAACAGAAAAAGCCGACGTAACCGTACGTCGGCTTTGTTTTTTATTATATATCTATATAATTGGTAAACTGCATAGGCAATCTATCGCCGTAGAAGTGGGAAATATCGGAAAGGCAAAGCACCTTTGGGGCGGTATAGCCATCGGAATGGTTTTGGAAGTTTATGATGGTTACGCCCGAATGGTTTATATCGAAGGTGGACCAAAATACAATGGGGTTCATACCCAACAAATGGGAAAGCCAAGTGGTGCCGAAGCCGTAATGGCAGAACACGGCAACCTTTTCGTCGTTGGGCTTTAATATCTTATATTTTAAGCCCTCCCGCTTATAGCCCAAGGATTCCATAAATTCGTCGGATGCCTTGGATATTATATCGTAGCCCTCTTTGGCTTTTGAACGGTTAAAGGGGTAGCCCTCGTACCATTTATCCCCAAGGGCTAAGTTTTCCTCGGTTTTATAACGGGTGGGGTTTATGCCGAAGGTCCATGTCCAGCCGCCCTTTACGTCGTCCTCGAAGCCCATATACATACCCGCCAAATCCTCGCTTGTCCAATCTAAGGTTTGTATAGGCTTGCCCAAAAGCTCGCTTGCGGGCTTTGCTGTCATTTGCGCTCTGTTCATAGGGGATGCATAGATACGGTCCAAGCCGTGAACAGCCAAACGTCTGCCCAATGCTTCTGCCTGACGTTTTCCCTTTTCGGTTAAGGAATCGGGGTTGTATATAGGGTCTGCATGGCGGATTACGTACAATAGCATAATTTTAACCTCATTTACTTTCTACAATATAAAAATAAGAAGACGTGGGGGAATTTATTATGCGGAATTTTACACAGCAATACTGTTTTCGGTCCATTAGCGAGAGCATATCGTTTATAAGCTCGCCCTCTATTTCCCCTTCCTCGTGGCCGGGGTAAACGGCGATAAGCAATATGCCGTCGGGGGCAAGCAAATCCAATGCCGCCTCGATAGCCTTTAGCGTGGTTTCCCTTTTGGTGGTAACGGCTTTATTGCCGCTGCCCGGAAGGTAGCCCAAATTGAACATACCCGCCTTTATGGGCTGCTTTATATATTCCTTTGCGTTGTGGTGGGAATCGCATATAAGCTGATAATTGTTAGGGCAATTATTGTCAGTTAGCCTTTTTTCGGTATTAACCAAGGCAGAGGGCTGTATATCGAAGGCGTAAACGAAGCCCTCGCTACCCACGGTTTGGGATAAAAACAAGGTATCGTGGCCGTTACCCATAGTAAAATCGGCGGCAACGTCCCCTGCCTTTAGGTGTTGCAATATAAAATATTTTTCGGTAGCAAGAATATCAAGCATAGATATTGCTCCTTTTTAACGTAATTGAACTGTTGAAGAACAGATGCAGAATAAGAAATCAGCACCCAACGCTGTAGTGCCCTACTGCAAGCGGTGCTGATTTTTTATAGCATAAATTAATTTATGCGGTCTGCGCTGTTATGCAGCAGTTCCTATTTATTAAGATAAACTCTTTCCTTAGTTTTGCCGCTCTTGTAGATAGCACAAACCATTTCCATTGTTTCGTATGCGCTTTCAACGGGGATAAACATTTCTTCGCCGGATTCCAAGCATTCGTAGAAGTTGTTTATCTGCTTGCAGTGGTTTACGCCCCAATAGGATTTTACGTTGCCGTAGCCGAATTCCTCGTTAGGACGGTCTGCCTCGAAGGTTCTGCCGTCGTTCATTATAATAAGAGCACGGTCAGCCTCTAATTTAGCGATGCCGTTTTCGCACATAAGCTCTACGTAAACGTCTGCATCGTAGCCATAGTAGTTGATAGCGTGGAAGTTTGCAAGAACGCCGTTCTTGAAGGCGATACAGCCTTCGGCGGTATCTTCTACATCGATATGTGCGTGGCCGCGGTTTGCGATGGTAGCATCTACGTATTCGATCTTATCGTTAATAAGGTAGCGCATAAGGTCTAAGGTATGGATAGCTTGGTCGATAATTACACCGCCGCCTTCTTTATCCCAAGTGCCCTTCCAATCGCTCTTGCCGTAGTAATCGTCAGAGCGGTCCCAGGTTACGTAGCACTTTGCAGATTTAACAGCGCCCAAGGTGCCGTTATCTAAAAGCTCTTTTGCCAACAATGCACCTGCGTTGTAGCGGTTTTGGAATACGCAATGGCAGATAACATTATTTTCGTTAGCGGTATCGATCATTGCGCGGGCGTCTTCGATATTGATAGACATAGGCTTTTCGGTAAATACGTGCTTACCGCGCTTGCTGCATTCCATAGAAACGATGGGGTGCAAATAGTGAGGAAGGCAGATATGTACTACGTCGATATCTTCCTTTTCTAACATTTCGATATAATCGTAATAGGCTTTTACGCCGAATTCTGCGGCTTTTGCATCTGCTCTGTCCTTTTTAACGTCGCATACTGCAACAAGCTCTGCGTTGGGGCATCTTACAATGCTTACTGCGTGCATGGGGAAAATGTTGCCGCAACCGACAACGGCAGCTTTATACTTTTTCATAACGTACCTCTTTAATATCTTTAGTTACAGGGGAATTATATCACAAAAAATTACAATTTCAAGGCTTTTTTACAAATTATCTGCAGAAAAGCGAATTGATTTTTTTGAAATAAAATTTATCGATTTTTTGGCAGGTTTCGGCGGTGGTGCGGAACTGCCATTTGCCGCTGTCGTCGCCGGGAATGTTCATTCTTGCATCGCTGCCGAAGCCGCACATATCCTGAAAAGGAATTATTGCAAGGTTAGCGTTGGAGCGCCATACGCATTCGATAATCTTGCGGCAGGCAGGTGCATCGTAGCCGCCCTTGCCCCAATCGCCGTGATCGAAGCCAACGTAATCTAATGCAAAACGGCGTTCTGCATCGGTTGCCTCCCACAGCCAGCCCAAAAGGGTGTTGTTATCGTGGGTGCCTGTATAGGCGATGCTGTTTTCGGGGTAATTGTGGGGTAAGTGGGTGGAATTTGCGCCGGGCTCGAAGCCGAACTGTACAATGCGCATTCCGGGGAAGCCGCTATCCTTTAACAGCTTTACAACGTCCTCTCCGAATTCGCCAAGATCCTCGGCTATAATGGGAACGTCGCCCAAGGCTTTGTTAACCGCATTGAATATATCCATACCCGGACCCTTTTTCCATTTGCCCTCTTTGGCGGTCTTTGCATTACCCGGGATAGCCCAATAGGATGCAAAGGCACGGAAATGGTCGATACGAAGCATATCGTAAATTTCCAAGGAACGGCTTATGCGGTTTATCCACCAAGAATAGCCTTGATCTTTATGTGTTTTCCATTTATACAATGGGTTGCCCCAGAACTGTCCGTCCTCGGAAAAATAATCGGGGGGACAGCCTGCTACGCTTGCGGGCTTATAGGTTTTTGCGTTAATATCGAAAAGCTGAGGGCTTGCCCAAACGTCGGCGCTATCGCGGGAAACGTATATGGGCATATCGCCGATAATCTTTATACCAAGGTCGTTAATTTGCTTTTTGGTTTGCTCCCATTGGGTATAGAACAGATACTGAACGAAGCCGTGGTAATATATTTCGCTCTTTAGCTCTTCCCCAAGGGCAAGGGCAGAGGAATATTGCTTGCCCTTTTCCCATTCCCAAAACTTCTTTCCGCCGTTTTCGACCTTTAGCGCGCGGAAAAGGCAATGGGCGTATAGATCTTTGCTTTTTATAAATTCTTCTATTCTGTTTAGGTGAACCTTATCTAACCTTCCGTAGGCACGGCGCATTAACCGTTCCCGCGATTCGCGGGCGAATGCATACGCCGCGGTGTAAGGCGAGCCTGCATATTCGTTGCTCTGAGCCTCTTGGGGGGTGACGTAGCCCTCTTTTACCATTAAATCGGGGCTTATGTAAAGCTCGTTCCCTGCGAATGCGCTATCCGAACCATAGGGGGAATTTGCGTAATCCAACGGGGTAAAGGGCAAAACCTGCCAATAGGAAAAGCCCATATCGGCAATAAGACGGGCGAAATCCACAGCCTCTTTGCCAAAAACACCTACGCCGTATTTCGAGGGTAGCGCAGAGATGCTCATTAGAACGCCGCTGCTTCTTTTTATGGAACCCATAACATATTTCTCCTTGAATTATGCTTTTTTACAGTATAGCAAAAAAACAGTGGTTTTTCAATAGTTATTAAAAAACAATCGACCGAAAAATCGGTCGATTTGCTTTAAAAATCAGGATTGTTTTTTGCCTGTGATCTTGTTTAGGGTAAAGGTAAGAAGAATTACCACACCTACAACCACAAAGATGCCAAGCATACCAAGACCCATATATTTGATGTTGCGGGTTAAGCCCTCGCTGCCAACACCGAAAAATTCGAAATCTACGTCGAGGTTAGAACCGGAAGCATCGATAACCTTGCCTATGATTTCGGCGGCGGGAATCTTGATTTGATGGTTAGTGGCACGATCGTAAACAACAGCCGAACCATTTATTTCATACAACGCAAGATATTCTTCTTCACTCATGTTATATTCATTACTCCACGCAATGTCATCTGCGTTTTCTTCAACAATAACGCCGTTGATAATAAGGGTGTTTTGGCTGCCTGCGCGGATTATAACAGAGGTAACGGTTAAGCCCTCTATATCGTAAATACCGTTAAGCTTTGCGTTGATATCTTCAATAGTTTCAACAAAGTTTTCTTCTTTAACTTCTTCTGTTGCAAAAGCGCTTACAGCGGTACAGGAAAGCACAATAAGGAGTGCGAATAAAGCTGATAATAATCTTTTCATATTGCCACCCCTTAATTACCGAAGAAGTTTAGTATCATACCGCCTGCGATAACAGATGCGATCTGACCC
>JAFYOG010000005.1 GCA_017560285.1 Clostridia bacterium | reverse complement strand
TGGGAGATAACCGCAACGGCTCGGCAGACAGCCGCAGCTCCCGCTATGGGGAAATAGACGAAAGCCGCGTTTTAGGCAGGGTAATAATACGTCTTGTCCCCCATTTTGGATTTGTAGATTAATTTTTAAAAAAGAGGTAGATTATGCCCGAAATAGTATGGTACCCCGGTCATATGGCGCGGGCAAAGCGGCTTATAAAAGAAGCCCTGCCCAACATAGATATGGTTATCGAGCTTTTAGATGCCCGTGCGCCTATTTCCAGCCAAAACCCCGATTTTAAAAGCCTTTTCGGCAACAAACCGGTTTTGACCTTGCTTACAAAAAGCTCTTTGGCAGACCCTAACGCCACCCAATATTTTATAAACAAGCTTCGCCGTGCAGGCCGCGAGGTTATTGCAATAGATTGCAAGGACGGCAAGAATATAAAAAGCATTCAGACGGGTATTAACACCCTTATGAAGGAAAAATTAGAGCGTGATGCCGCCCGTGGCATAAAGCGCCCTATCCGCGCAATGGTGGTTGGCATAACCAACGTGGGTAAATCTACCCTTATAAACACCATAAGCGGCACAAAAAAGGCGGTAGCTCAGGACAGACCCGGCGTTACCCGCCACAATTCCCGTATTTCGGTGCCCTCCTTGGGCTTGGAATTAACCGATACCCCCGGTATTCTTTGGCACAAGTTCGATGATGAGCTTGTTGGCGTAAAGCTTGCCTGCCTTGGCTCTATAAAGGACGAAATTTTAGATACGCTTTCCCTTTCCTGCCGTCTTATAGGTCTTATCCGCGGTAAATACGCCAACCTTATAACCGAGCGTTTTAAGGTAGAATTTACCGACGACGACAGCGATTACGATATTTTTAACAAAATCGGCAGAAAGCGCGGATTTTTAATGGCAGGCGGGGTTATAGACGAGGACCGTTGCGCAGGGGTTATTTTAGATGAATTTCGCGGCGCAAAGGTTGGCAGAATAACCTTAGATATGGAATAAGCTATGGATTGGTCATACGAAATTTCTTTTATCGCCAACGGCGAAAGTGTGGTTTGCGGCTGCGACGAGGCGGGCAGAGGTCCCCTTTGCGGTCCCGTTGTTGCGGCGGCTGTAATATTGCCCCAAGGGCTTGTTATCGAAGGGCTTGACGACAGCAAAAAGCTTTCCGAAAAAAAACGGGAACAGCTTTACAAAATCATCCGCGAAAACGCAATAGATTGTGCCATCGGCCACGCCGAGGTTTACGAGATAGAAAAATACAACATTTTAAACTGCGCCATGCTGGCTATGAACCGCGCGGTGGAAAAGCTAAAAATAAAGCCCCAGCTTGTTTTGGCAGACGGCAATATAGTTCGCGGCTTTAAGGTTCGTGCAGTGCCGGTTATAAAGGGCGATGCACTTTGCCCCTCTATCGCCGCCGCATCTGTTTTGGCAAAGGTTGCGCGGGATAGGCTTTTGGATGCCACCGATAAGCTATACCCCAATTACGGCTTTGCAAAGCACAAGGGCTACGGTACAAAAGCCCACCGGGAGGCGCTGTTAAATTACGGCGTTACGCAGGTGCACCGCAACAGCTTTTTAAAAAAGATTTTGGAAAAGTAGAATGAGCACCAAAAAAATAATGGGCGATATGGGCGAAGCCCTTGCCCAAAAATACCTAAAAAGACGTTTTTGGCGGATTGTTTCCACCAACTATAAAGCGCAGGGCGGCGAAATAGATATTATCGGCTACCGCTTTGGTGTTTTGGTGTTCTTCGAGGTAAAAACACGGTCTAACCAAAGCTACGGCACGCCCGCATCGGCGGTGGATAACAAAAAGATAAAGAACATAAAAACCGCGGGCAACAGCTTTTTGGCAACCTATTGCAGTGGGAACAAATTGCCCAAATACCGCCTTAACGGCGAGATAAAATATAAACCGATAAGAAAAAAACGCATAGACGTTATCGAAATCTATGCTTCCGAGAATAATCGGATAAATCATATAAAAGATTTTAATAATGGGGAAGAGTTATGAACTATATAAGCACCCGTACAAAAGCAAGTGAAAAACAACAAAGCGCATTCGTAATTAAAAACGGTCTTGCCCCCGACGGCGGACTTTACGTGCCCGAAAGCTTACCCACCCTTACCGAGGATTTGGTTTGCGTTCTGGCAAAAATGTCCTATTCCGAAAGAGCGGCATATATTCTTTCGCTGTTCTTGGACGATTACAGCGACGAAGAATTAAAGGCGGCTGCAGAAGCGGCATACAGCCAAGAAAAGTTCGGCAAGGTTGCCGCCCCTATTGCAAAGGTGGGCGATAACTATTTCTTAGAGCTTTGGCACGGCCCCACCAGCGCATTTAAGGATATGGCGTTGCAGATAATGCCCCGCCTTTTGTCCCTTTCATTGGGCAAAACCGGCGAAGAAAAGGATGCCTATATTCTTGTTGCCACCAGCGGCGATACGGGCAAAGCCGCATTAGAGGGCTATTGCGATATCGACCGTGTAAAGATAAAGGTATTTTACCCCGTTGACGGTGTTTCCAACATCCAAAAGAAGCAAATGGCATCTCAAAAGGGTAACAACGTTGACGTAGTTTCCATAAAGGGCAACTTCGACGATGCTCAAAGCGGTGTAAAGGCAATTTTTTCTAACCCCGCCGCAAGAGAACAGCTTGCAAAGCAGGGTCTGTTCTTCTCCAGCGCAAACTCTATAAACTGGGGCAGATTGGCACCCCAGATAGTTTATTACGTTTCTGCCTATTGCGATTTACTTGCCGAGGGCGAGCTAAAATACGGCGATTTGCTGGACGTAACCGTTCCCACCGGCAACTTCGGCAACATTCTTGCGGCTTATATCGCAAAGAAGATGGGTCTGCCCTTGGGCAAATTGGTTTGTGCATCTAACTGCAACAATATTCTTACCGATTTTATAAACACCGGCGTTTACGATAAACGCAGGGAATTCTTTACCACCGTTTCCCCCTCTATGGATATTCTTATCTCCAGCAATTTAGAGCGCCTTTTGTGGTTCACCGCAGGTGCAGAAAAGACCAAGGAATATATGGAAAGCCTTGCAAAGGATGGCATTTATACCGTAGATGCCGAGGTTATGGAAATTATCCGCAAGGATTTTGCGGGCATTTCCTGTTCCGAGGAAGAAACCAAGGCAACCATTAAGAATATATTTAAAGAATTCGGCTATCTTTGCGATACCCACACCGCAGTGGCGGCAAAGGCGGCGTTGGAATACAAAAAGGAAAGCGGCAACAAAATGCTTGTTGTTTCTACCGCTTCCCCCTATAAGTTTGCGCCCGCAGTGCTTTCTGCCCTTGGCGAGGATGTTCCTGCCGACGATTTCGATGCATTGGATAAGCTTAACGAGGTAACCAAGGTTGCAATACCCCAAAACCTTGCAAGCCTGCGCCAAGCAACGGTTCGCTTTACAAAAACCATCGACCCCAAGGAAATGCTTCAAAGCCTATAATTACATCTGCTTGGGCTTAAAGGTAGCACAAACGGTTTGTGCGGCGTTTTTGGCGGTGGAAGGACCAACCAAAATTCCGTTTGCGGTGCAATAATGCACTCCGTCGTGGTATGCGCAGTTGGTAACACTGCAGCTTATACCGTGAATATGCTTTGGTATTTGGTTAAAGGAAATATCGTTCATTAGCGTTCACCCTTTCTTTGGTTTTAATATTATTATTTACAAAAAACTTTATTTTATAAGGTGCGATATAATGTCTGTTTTTACAATCGCCGACCTGCATTTATCCCACAGCACCGATAAACCTATGGACGTTTTCGGCGCAAGGTGGGAAAATCACACCCAACGTCTGCTTCAAAATTGGCAATCGGTGGTAAAGCCTACCGATACGGTAATTATCCCCGGCGATATTTCTTGGGGAATGCGTACCGAGGATGCCCTTGCCGATTTAAGCTTTATCCAAAGCCTTAACGGCAGAAAGATTATTGCCAAGGGCAACCACGATTTTTGGTGGCAGACAATGAAAAAGCTTTACGAGTTTAGGGATTCCATCGGCGCATACAGCATCGATTTCCTTTATAACAACGCCTACGTTGCCGAGGATTATATTATCTGCGGCACAAGGGGCTGGTTTCCCGAAAGCAACTACAGCGAATTCGACGAAAAAATAGTAAACCGCGAATCCGAACGTCTGCGTACCTCTATTTTGGCAGGGAAAAAGCTGCAAGAGCAGTTCCCCAACAAAGAGCTGTTGGTGTTTTTGCATTACCCACCCGCCTATGGGGACGTAAGATGCCTTCGCATTTGCGACGTACTGCACGAATACCAAATAAAAAGGGTATTTTACGGCCACCTGCACGGCGCGCAAAAAAGCCGCTTGGTGCACCAAATCGCAGGCGCAACCGCCACCCTTGTGGCGGCAGATTATTTAGATTTTATGCCGTTGGTTATAGAATAAAATAATATTTTGTATTAAAACCGTCCTTTTGTTGCAATGCGTCTTGCGGCGCTTATACAATTTAATAACAAATTTAACAGGCACAATGTAACATTTTTGTGCCTGTTTTTTGTCGAAATAACAAGTTTTTTTAATATATTTGTTGATTTTTCTTAACGGTTGTGATATAATTTTAGAAAACTTATGAAAAATGTGCAACATAACGGTCGTTGTGTTGTGCATTTTTGTCCCAAGGCGCTTTAACACGTTAATAAATTACACAATACTTAAAAAGATAGGAGGCGATAGCTTGTGAAAAGACACATAAGTATGCTTTTGGCTGTGGTTTTGGTATTTACCGGGTTGTGTTTTGGAACCGCAACTGTTCAAGCGGCAAAGCCAACCGAAAGCCGTGCGATTGCCATAGTGTTCGATAACTCCGGTTCTATGTATATAGACGGAGCTTCGCCAAACCAAGCATGGTGCCGTGCGACCTACGCAATGGAAGTTTTTGCATCTATGCTGAACGCAGGGGATACATTGTTGATATATCCGATGCACCCCATTACTGTTGGTGGCAAAGAATATACTATGGAAAATCCCTATAAAATTAACGGTGCTTCACAGGCAACTACAATAAGGGATATTTATACGCCCGACGCAAAGGGTACGCCTATCGAGAGCGTAGATGCGGCGGTGCAGGGTATTCAGAACGTTTCTGCCGGCAAAAAGTACGTAATTGTCCTTACCGACGGCGATTCCTACAGCCACGAAGGACACACCATGCGAGATAACGCGGCAAAGGAATATCTGGATAACATATTCAACACCTATACCGGCCCCAATATGACAGGTATGTACTTAGGTATAGGCAAAGAGGTTTTAATGCCGACCAAGGCGCAAAACGAATATTTCGTTAGCCGTCATGCAATCGACAGTAACGACGTTTTATCCTCGTTAACCGAAATGTGCAATATGATTTTCGGTCGCGATACCTTGCCTAAAAACCGCATAAGCGGAAAGAACGTAAGCTTTGATATTTCTATGAAGCGCTTAATCGTTTTTGTTCAGGGCGGTAATTTGTCCGACCTTAAGCTGGTGGACAGCAGCGGCAAAGAGGTTGGCACTAAGGTTAGCTCCACAACTACCAAATACAGCACAGCGGGATGTGGAACCTATGAATCGGTTCCCGATTCCTCTTTGCAGGGTATGATGGTTACCTATGATGATTGCGCAGCGGGCGATTGCACGTTACAATATAACGGCAATGCAACCAGCATAGAGGTTTATTATGAACCCAATGCGGATTTGGATTTTGTATTTACCGACGAAGAAGGCAATACCGTAGATCCCAACGCTCTTTACGAGGGCAATTATATGGTTAGCTTTGGTATGAAGGATGCAAAAACCGGCAAGCTTATTTCATCCGATTTGCTTGGTAAAACTAAATATCAGGGCAGTTATTCGGTAAACGGCACGCAATACCCCATAACCTGCGATGGCTATAACGGTTCGGTTCCGGTTGCTCTTAATATGGGAGATTCCTTCGAGGCACAGTTAACCGTAACCTACCTAAGCGGCTATACCATAACCAAGGATTCCACCGATTTTGGTTGGCCCAAGGGCGGTATAAACGTGGTAGCCCGCCCCGCAGGCGAGCTTAAGCTTGAAATAAGCGGTGGCTCGGAATCCTATTCGTTGCAAAAATTGCTGGAGGGAGCGCCCTTCGTCGCAAAGGTCTTTTATAAAGGTCAGCAGCTTACCGGCGATGCGCTAAAGAGCGCGCCGCTTGTATGGAACGCAGAAGGCAGCAATGCGGCAATAACTACCGAATTTGCCGATGACCATTATATAATAAAGCTTGGCTACAAAGACCCCTCTAACCCCCAAGGCACTGTATGCGGGGAATGCTCGGTTCCTTTTAGCGTATCCTATACAGAGCAGGGCAGTACCGAGGCAAAAGCATCTGCCACCGTTGCTTATAACATTATCGATGATTTTTCTCCCCTACAGCTAGAGCTTGTGGCTCCGCAGGATTACATAGTAATTTCCGATTTGGAAAAAAGCCAAATTATTAATGTAAACCTAAAAATGAACGGGGCTAAGCTAACTGCCGAGGAATTCGCTCGTGTTGAGCTTACCGTAGATTGCGGCGGCATTCAGCATACCGTTACCCCTGTGGAAAAGGATTCCTGCTATACAATAAAGCTTAATAAATCCGACGGAATATCCGAGGGCGATTACGTTATAAAGGTTAATGCCGCATATACCGATCATATCGGCAGAACTACCTACGTGGACGATTCCTCCACCATAACCTTAAGCACAATGCCCCTTTGGTTAAAGTGGACCATAAGATTACTTATTCTGCTTTTAATTATAATTTTAATTTTGATAATTATGCATATAAAGGTGTTGCCCAAGCGCATTAACACAACCAAACGGGACAGCACAATGATCTTCGACGGCGAGGATGCGACAAAATCTACTGCATTTACCCCCAAGCTGGAAAAAGGACAGCTGATTCTGCTTTGTAAATACGCAGGAACAAAAACCGGCTTGGCAATGGACGTAAAGCCCGGCAAGGAAAGCTATCTAAAGAAATCGCAGGTTCGTCGCAGCGCCGAGGTTCGCAGTAACAGCGTTCGCAAATATGGTACTGCAACCGTAACCGATGCCACCATAGGCAGTATTAAATACGTGCTTAACGAGGATAACGGCAAGCTTGAGCGCGTACCCAAGAACGAAAAGCCCTTTGAGCTTAAGCATGGTATGCGAGTAAGCTATTCGGGCACAATGATGAGCGCCGGAACAAGAAAACCCTTTACGGTAACAACAAAGTTGAATTTTAAGAAGAAATAGATTAAAGGAGAAAACTAATGGAAAACAAGATTGAAAATTTGAAGCCCAATGAAGTTGCAGCCCCCACTTTATTTGTTGGTGTCGGCGGTACAGGTTGTAAAATTGTTAAAAAAGTTTGCGATTTATGTGCTCCTGCCGAAAAAGAGAACATAAATTTCTTATGCTTGGATACCAACGTTAACGACCTTTCCGACGTTGCCAACGGCAAAAACAAAATCTATTGGGTACAGACCTCTAACACCCAGACCGTAGGTAGCTATTTGGATTACGATGAAGAAGCTCGTAAGAAGTGGTTCCCCAAAAATGCGGTTATGTACGATAAGACTGTATCTGAAGGTGCAGGTCAGGTTCGTGCTATTTCCCGTTTGGCATTAAATACCACCATCAAAACCGGCAAGATTCGTCCCTTGTACGATTCTATCGACGATTTGTTCCGTAAAACCGGTAAGGAAATGCGCCAAGCAATGCGTGTTGTTATTGCATCTACCGCATCCGGTGGTACCGGTTCTGGTATTATTCTTCCTTTATGTATGTTTATCCGCGATTACGTTAAGGAAAAGTATCCCAACACCAGCCTTATCGTACGCTCTTTAATTTTGTTGCCCGAAACCTTAGACAGCGTTATCGATTCCCAGACCGAAAGAGATAGCCAAGCACGTAACGCATACGCAACCATTAAGGAATTGAATGCGTTTATGATGAAGGGTTCCGGATTTATCGATTTGGACGAAGACCTAAAGCAGTTTAGCGATTTGCACGTTAACGTATCTATCGCAGGCTCTGATATGCAAAAAACCTTATCCTTGCTTCCTATGGATTTCTGCTTCCTTATGGATGGTCAGGATGCCGAGGACAGCACAATGATCAGCATTGGTCAGTATATCGAGCAGGCTGCACAGGCGCTTTACGAGCAGAATATCGGTCCTATGCAGAAGAAAGCCTTCTCTGTAGAAGACAATATTATTAAAGAAATGACAAAGCCCGGCAACTATGGCCGCAACCGTTTTGGTGGTATCGGCGCGGGCGTTATCCGTTATCCTTACGAAAAGGTTGCAGATTACGTTGCATACGACCTTGCAATCGATAGCATTGGCGGCGAAGGCGATGCTACAAAGTGGACAAAATATGATAATGCAATCAGCGCATATAAGGCAGAGCAGAAAAAGCGTGGCGTGCCTATGTCTACTTGGGATCCCGATGGCAAAATCTATTGCGATACCTTAAGCAACGCAAAGGATTCCTTCTCTGTAGATATTAACAACACCTTCGAGCTCGAAGAGATTGAATCCAGAATCAAGCGTTTTAAGGCAAGCTTCGAGGAACAGGTTTACAACGTTGTATTAAGAGATAAGCGTTTTGCAGAAGTATATACCAATGCAAAGCACTGGGAAACCGCATCCTTTGGCGATACCGAGGATAAGATTTCCGATGCAATCGATTCTCTTAGCGCATACCGCAACGTAGTAGAAACCAAGGGCAAGGACGGTAGCTCTATTATCGAGGGCATTGTTGGCCGTTGGGTAGATGCGTTGTATACCAACGAACAGAAAACCATTGCAATTAACGATACCTATAGCATCGAAAGCCTTATTAAGAACGCTCAGGGCGAAATCTTCCACCCCTGCGCAGTACGTTTTGTGCTTTACCGCTTGATGGAAGAATTCCAAAAGGGAATTAAAAACGATGGCCGAGCAAGCGCAGAAGAAACTATCGCAACCTTTAAAAATAAGGAATACGAATTTAAGTTTGCCAAGGAAAGAGTTATCGGCATAGAAAGCCTTGGCGAAATCGAAAAGGAACCCTCCTTGTTCGATAAGCTTAAGGGCTATAAGAAGCTTAACGAAGAAGCTACACAGGATATCCCCGGCTACTTCATGGCATTGGAGGATTACTGCAAGAAGACAGCAGTGCATACCGCATACTTCAAGGCTTATGCATACGTTAAGGCGTTCTCCGAGCAGTTCGAGCAGTTCTTTAACACCTTTGTTTATAAGGTTAAAGAGCTTGGCCGCAAGAAGATCGATTTGGTTGACGAATTGCAGTACAAGAAGGGCGATTCCTGCGTGAATATCTGTGCTACCGAATCCTTGTTACAGGAATTGAGCAAGTATTCCTTGCAGAAGGCACAAAAAGAAACCACCATGTTGAACTCCGATATCAACGGCGGTATCTTCGATGCAGTTAAGAACAACGCTATCTTTAAGCTTGAATTGGATAAATCCGGCGGCGGATATATCGAAGAAGATCGTCGCGTAAATATTTTCGACGATATTCTTATGGGCTACTTCAAGTCCAGCGTAAGAGAAAAGTGCGATGATATCGATAAGGATATTATCGGCGCGATCGAGCTGGAACAGCGTCTTAAGGAACGCATCCGCTTGCGTAGCGAAAACGGTGGCGATGCTCAGGTGTTCGAACAGGTTACCGTTGCAGATGCACAGCGCCATATTAGCGAAGTTGTTGCAATGGGCGAACGTATTGCAGCACCCTCTATTCAGCGTGCAACCAACGAAGAACCCCGCGAAATTAAGGTTTGTGCATACAACAAGATTTTGTTGGACAACAGAAAGTTCCGCGTGAAGGATCTTATGCCCAACGGCGAGGCTGTAGAAACCGTTTCCAAATACGAAATTCACTTCTACAACGCGCTTTACAACCTTACTCCTAACAAGCTAAAGAAGTTTGCCGCACCCTTCGAAACCGAAACCGGTAAGAAGAACGCAGGTACCTACCATAAGGCATATACCGATTATGCAAGATTAATCGGCCCCGATTCCACAAAGAATGCGGCAATCTCTACCCATATCGATAAATCTTGGGATTCTATTAAGAGCATGCCCGAGCTTGATTTTGCTTATCAGGATCAGGTAATTCGTAAGATACATAAAGCATTTATTTACGGTCTTGTACACCATGCAATTCAGCAAAGACCCTTGTCTGCCGTAGCTAACGGCAAGAAGGTGTTCTTGTATCGCGATTCCGATAACCGCGATGTAGAACTAACCGTTCCTAACGGCACCTTGTGTGATGAATTCTATGAGGTTTTAGATGCCCTTTACGTTAACTCCAAGGTAGTAGAGGATATTAACCTTATTAAGAACCGTAAGAGAGCAATGAGCGAAGCTAAGAACTGCAATTACGAAAATACCGAATTCTTCCGCGATATGGCTCGATTCAATTTAACCTATATGCTTCCCGATATGGAAGACCCCGGCCAGTACGATAACTGCGACGGCACCCAGAACAGCATGGATAAATTGAAGGATATCTTGCGCGAAAACAAGCAAAAACGCGTAAGCGGCGAAAAGAATTGGAACCCCGCAGAGCGCGAAGATGACGGCGCGTTGTACGTAGAAAACGCAACCAGCTTGTTCGCAATTCCTTTGATGTTCTATTGCACACTTCCTAATTCCGGTCGTTATATTTCCGAAATTACCTCTATGGTAGAGGCGGTTATCGACGTATTCCGCGAGGAATATTCCAAGTGGGAAAAGGAAGAAGACGTTAAGTTCGTATTATGTACCCGTTTGACCGATGAGCTTAACCTATTAAAGCGTAACTACGCCCTCTATATGAAGCATTTGCGTGCTCCTGCAGCAAGCGAAAATATCGTTATCGATATTATTCAAAGAAAGATAAGAGACGTAATCTTGTCTGCACCCGAACCCGAAGATTACGAAGCATTGCTTGATAAAGTTGCAAAAGAGTTTAAGGACAGCGAAAACAGGTAATACTAAAAAGAAACGGAGTTGAGTGGTTTGTTCACAGTTTTAATCGCCGAAAAAGAATATATTGACGCCATACAACGGGATAACAAGCTGTTTTTCGAGCCGTTTCTGGAAAGCAAAGACTTGGCATTTTGTTATTGGAATCCCGCAGGACAGTCTATTTACGAGGCTGTCCCCGGGCTTCTGGATGCGGTTGGCCGCAAAAAGGAATGGAGAGCTGTTGTAATAAACAACTGCAAGGGCGAGCAGCTAAAGCAGCAAAACCCTTTCGACACTGTGGATTACAGTAGCGTTTCCTCCATAACAATGCCTGAACGAAAGCCGGAAAACGGCGAAAATTGGTCGGAATGGGAATCCAAATGGATAAGCTATTATGAAACCTTGGAAACAGAAAAGAAAAAGGTTTACAGTAACGCTTTGGAGCATCCGTTGCAGAAATTGGCTACGTGGCTGTGTTACAGACCGGAAAGCTATATTCTGAACGACGTGCAGGAAAAACAGGACGCCGGCGAATGGGCTCTTAACGAAATTAATAAGGGCGATCTAAAGCCCAACGTTCGGTTGGAGCTTTTAGAGCGAGAGAATTATAAAAAGGAAATGCGTATAAAGGAAACGCTGCGCAAGGAATTTGTGGACGGCCGTTACCTTAATATAGCTTATCCTGCCGAGATTCACTGTATATCTGTGCGTACTGCCGAAAATGGATTTTTCGACCCAGACACATATTGGAACGTACGTCGGGATAGCGATTATTCCGCCTTTGCCGACCGCAATATGTATTTCGATAAGATGCGCTTTATGGTATTTGATTTATTACCCCAAAGCCACCGTAATTTCCGTACCGATTATATTCGGTTTTTGGCATCCGTGCTGATTTTCATTTCAAATCAGGTTCCCGGCAGTGCTATGCAAGCCAGAAAGCTGTATAGCCTGGAAACCGAAACCGACGATACCCCCTTGTGCACCCTTGTTACATCATACGATAAGAAGTTGGCAAGCACTTGGGACGTTATCGAGAGCGAAATGGAAAAAATTCGCAACGAAATACCCGGCGAGCTATCGGATAAAGCCGCGTCGGAATTGTTCTGCACCGATGCAGACGTTGCAGTGTTAATGGATGAATCCTGTGATACCGAAAAGGTTTTTGCCGATAAGGATTACGGACTATATTATGATGCACCCGAAGACGAGCATCATAAATGGAACCGCGATTTTCGCGATTCGAAGGATGCGCTTACTTATATTGCTAAGCAGCAATCCCGTTCGGTCAAGAAAAGCGTGGCACAGCAAAACTTGGCAAGCGAAGTATCTAATGTAAACATCAGTCGTCTTACCAGCTTTCAAATCGACGATATTAAAGAATACACCGATGCCGCCGAGGACGAGATGATTGCATCTATTCCTCCCGACATTACCGATACTTCCGAATATATCAAGCGTATGAACGAAGCCTCGGAGGAGGTTAAAAAGGTTATAAATCGCAGAATGACAAAGAAAACCACCTTCGTGTTGGGGGCAATTTGCTTGGGAATTTATCTTGTTTGCTTTTTCCCATTCCTGTTTTCTAATACGCATACTGCAAAAACTATTATAACTGCGGTTGTATTGATCAGCTGTATGCTTGGTGCTTTGGCAGTTATAATGTTAATCACCTTGTTCTGCTTGCGTGCTTCATTAAAACGCTCGGTAAGAGATTATAATAACACAGTCCATGGAATAATGGGCGAAATAAGGGGCTCTATGCGTCGGTTCTCAAAATTCCTCAGCACCGCTTGCAACGTGCGCAGAGGTCATGCCGTGCAAAATTATGCCCACAAGAATATAGACGAATATACAAAAAATATTCGCATTCGCAAAAAACATCAGGAAGATATTCGCAAAAAACGCGCGTGCCTTGCGGAAGATTACGGCGATTATTTTGCCGATCGCAGCTTCTGCGACGAAACTATGGCTCGCCCGTACGAATACGATTTTGATCAAAAAACCGAATATGCATATCCTGCCCCCTTCCTTGCAGGTGATTGCCGTCAGATAGAATTCTTAAGCAACGGCAATTATGTAACCGTTCCGTCCAGCTACGTTACACGCATATTGGTAAGAATGGAGGGATTGTACGATGAGTGATATATTGTTTTATCTAAAATTGCTTGTTTCTTTCCTTCCCTTTGCCCTGTTTGCATTTTTAAATACTAAATGCAACACTAAAAAAGAGGTTCGCAACCGTCAATACCCAATGCCCGTATTGGCAGTGGTCTACAGCTTAATTTTAATTATCTTTATGGATAAGCTTTCGGATTTAAGCCTGCAGCTGTTTTATAAGATTGCAGATTTGTTCGATTGGATGCACTTGTCTATGGTCGGCGATTTCCTTCGCGATCTTTATACAAGCTGGGGCACCTATTTGCTGTTGGTTTTGTTCAACACCTTCGCCTTGATTGCATACGTATTCGTAAAGAGAATTATTACCCTTATTCTTGGCAGAATAAAGGTGCCCAGAAAAAACTTTATCGGTTCTGTTGTAGAGCTGTTTTATAGCTACGATGAACAAGAGGACCGTTGGTTTATAAAGGACCATTACGGTCAGGCAAGAACCTTTATAAAAGCCGCTTATTACGGCAGCTGTGCCGTATCGGGAATAGCGTTGTTTGTTTCCTGCGGTCTTTGTATGAAAAATCTTATAAGCGAGCCCTTTTATCCTGCTTTTGCGGTTATAGTGGTTGGCGAGCTTGCGTTCTTTATCGATGGTTTACGCGGCGATGAGAAAAAATCCGAGTTTGCTATGCAAGCCGATAAATCCCGTCACGTGGCAATGTATCCTATGCTAAGAAGACCGCTTAAAGCCCTTTTTGGCGATAAGCTTTCAACCGACGGAACCACCGTAAACAACGGCGGTATATCCGGCGGTGCGGTAGAGGATATATTAATCGATTTAGAAACCAACGGCGGCCATATCGGCAAAAATTATGCCGCCTTTATTCGCAAAAAAACTCAGCAGGGCTTAAAGCCTAACGTCGATTACGTTCGTTGCGGCTACGATTTGGCAAACGGAAAGAGCTTGTTGTTCAACACGCCCTTTTACGATAAGCTTAATCCTTATGTATTTTATGCAATGAACCGCGAGCTTTTAACCGGCGGTAAAGTGCTTATAGTTTTGGGCCGTCATAGCACCGAGGAAGACCTTTATGCTTGGTGCGAGGAGGGGATGCGTCAGTTATCTAACATTCCCGATTTTTGGAAGATTTCTGTGCTTAACGGAGATAAAACCCACGATGATGAATTGCCGGATATAGGTATTATTTCCCGCTCCGGTGTTCACAAATTAGAAATCCACAAGAATAACCTTATGTTTTTACGGAAGGTTTCCTTTGTGGTAGTTATCGAGCCCTCCAGACTTGTAACCACCGCGCAAATAGGTTTGAATTTGCTTATTAAGTGCTGTGGCAGCGAAAGAAGCATTACCTTCTGTTCCGTAGACAGAAACTGCGACGGCTTGGTAGACGCGCTTTCCCATATTTTAATGACAAATATTACCGAGGTTTCGGCAACCGAATACCCACACGGTATGAGCTCGTATATGTATTGGACTGCAGATAGCGATTATCTACAGCACCGTATATTGCCGGGTGTATCAAGATGCCTGGGTATGGGCACCGAAATTTCGGCAGTTGCGTTAAAAAATCAGGTAAGAAGAACCGTTTGGTACGGTGGCGACGTGTTCCCCGTGCAGGATGCACGCTGGATAGCAAAGCAATATTATTACGATTTGTTGGATTATGCGCACCTGCCCACCAACCAAGAAACCTTCGACAAATGCTTCCAAACCTCCTTTAATATGTGTAACGAAAAGGTTAGCGATTATTCCTTCGTTACCGTAGAGGACGATAGAAACAATTTGTTTGAGAATCGTCGCAATTTTGCCACCATCGCCGAACAGCAGGGCTTTGTAAACGTTATATCCTCTGAATATATGTTAAGAGAATATATGGCGGAAAACCCCGAGCTGTTCACTGCCGATGCAAAGGCAATCCCCTATATAACCGCAGATTACGCTCGTACAAAGCGTAACGCTATCCTTTCTTTGTGTATGCTTATGGCAATCGATTCTGTGGAAGAATCTGTTTTGCGTCGTCAATTGGAGCTTCTGAATTTAGATACCTCCAATATGATTTCCGCACTTTGGAACGAAATCTGCATAATCTTCTCGGATTACCGTCGCTTAGAGCTGGAATCCGGCACGCCTATACTTGTTGCACAAAGTAACGACGGTGCTACCGTTCAGTTCGAAAAGGATACCACAATCGCGTTCAAACGTGTATATTCTGTAGAAAGTGGCAGGTTCGAAAGCGTTTATGCTATCGAAAACGAAAGCTTTGCAAGGATAATACTTGACGATTTGCAAAATGCAGGCTATATAGCCGAGCAGGAAAGCAAGGATATTTACATTGGTACCGAGCTAAAGGGTCACGTATACCAAAAATACTTGCCCGGTCAGTTCTTTACACTTAACGGTAAATATTACGAAATGGTTTCCACCACGGCGGATAACCGCATTTTGGTTCGTCGCGCGTCCGAGCATATCGGCGGCAGATTGTTTTATCGTCAAATCCGTAATTATACAATTCGCCACTTAGAAGATTCCACCTCTATGGGTGCGTTAAGAACCGTAAATAATATCGGTATCTATTATCAATATGCAGATTTCGAGGTAGAAACTCCCGGTTATTGGAAATTGGGCGCTTATAACGATTTCGATAAGGGCGCATTGGTTACGGTAAACGGTGTTCCCAACCGCGAATATCACCATAAGCAGATATTAAAGTTCGATTTTTCAAAGTTTGGCGATGCATTTAGCGATTCTGTAAGAATCACCCTAACCAACCTTATAAACGAAACCTTTGTAACCCTATTTGGTGAAAACCAACCCTTTATATCCGCAATTACTCCGGGCTCCTATGATGCACCTCTTACCTATAGCCTAAATATGCAGGATAGCGCAGAGGATTACAGTAAATGTATATTTATTGTGGAGGATAGCCAGCTGGATATCGGTTTGCTTATAGCGGTTGAACGTAACATTAACCGTGTTTTCCAGATAATTTCCGATTATTTAAGCTGGAATACATGGCTTATAGAAGAAAGCCGCAAAACTCCTCCCGCTGAAGAAGCCCCCGTACCTTTCTCTGTTTATGATGAAGAAAAACCCAAAAAGGGTATTTTCAGCAGAATAGGCAATTGGTTTAAGGGCTTGTTCAAGAAAAAGTCCAAAAAGGTACCCGAGGAAATTGCTCAGGATTATATGATGATCTACGGCAAGCCCCATAAGCTTGTAAAGGGCAAATGGGTAGCCTGCACACAGGAAGAGTTCGATGCCCGTATGGCTAAGCGTCACGAGCGTTTGGACGAAATTAAGGCGGCGGAAAAAGCCATTGCCGAGGAAGAAAAAGCAGAAAAAGCTAAGGCGGAATCCGAAAATACAGATACGGAATCTGCCCCCGAGGTATTGGAAACTCCCACCCCTGCGCAGGCAGAGGAATCCGAGCCTAACTCGGTTGCCAAAAAGACAAGAGCCGAGCGTAAGGAAGAAAAACGCTTGCAAAAGCTTCAAAGAAAACAGGAAAAAGCTGCAAGAAAAGAAGAAAAAGCACGTCTTAAACAACAGGCTGCCGAGGAAAAGGCAAAAGCCGAAACCGAAGCTGTGAGCTCCGAAGATGCTCAGCCCTTTATAGAAAACGAAGCTGAAATTGAAGCCGTAAGGGAGGAAGAGGTTCAGCCTGTTACAGAGAACGAAGCCGAAACCGAAATTGCAGCAGAGGAAGCTTTGGAGCCTGAGGAAATACAAAACGAAGGCGAGGTGCGCGAGAATGAATGACGGAACAACCCTTTTTAATGAGGAACTTAATAAAGAAGATGCTTGTTTAGAGGATGAACCTAAATCGGGTGAAGAAACGGCGGAACCGAATACAGAAGCCGCTGCCCCCGAGGATTCCGCGCCCACCCTTGAAGAAGGCGAACAACCCACCGAAGAGCTTATAGAAGTGCCGGATATAGATATCCCCGTTGCAGTAGAAGAACCTAAGTTTAACGAAGAAGCTGTTGCTTCTTCGGCTGCGGGGTTCGAAAAAGCGCCTTACCACCAAAGATATTATTTAAGATACGGCGGTGGCAAGCGCACCTTCCAACAAGATCTTGATGGCACACTAAGCTTTTTGCAGGGAATTGGGTTCGATGGCGGCGAGCTTAATCAAGCTCGTCAGGGAAAAAATCGTGCCGAGGAATTTAAAGAAGGCGAAGGCGGCGGTAATAAAATGTACTGCTCCTATTGCGGTAACGAGATTTCCGGTGTAGAATTTTTCCGCTTGCCCGATGGAAGATTGCGTTGCACGTCCTGTAGCAATTCTGTGGTAACCAGCGCAGCAGAGGCAGAGGAAATTTGCAACCGCGTTGTTAAAAATTTGGATAACTTCTTTGGTGCAAATATCGATGTTCCGGTTACCGTAGAGGTTTTGGACGAGCGCAAGCTTAAAAAGAAGATTGGCGCATCCATAGGAACCAAAGATGACCAAAGTATGCTTATTCTTGGTGTAGCTATTAACAAAAAGAAAAAATACAGCATTTTGTTAGAAAACGGCGCTCCCCGCATTTCGCTTATTGCTACATTTGCTCACGAGCTAACCCATATTTGGCAATATACACATTGGGATAACAACAAAAAGCTTAAAAAGTGTCCCAAAAACAAGCGGTTGCTAATATATGAGGGCATGGCAAAATGGGCAGAGATACAGTATTTGTATCTTATTGGGGAAACAACCGTGGCAAAGCGCGAGGAGTTTATAACACGCGCTCGTCAGGATGAATATGGAATGGGCTTTTGCATTTACGAGGATTATTATCCTCTCACCCGCGAGGCTATGACCTGCGAATCCACCCCCTTTACACCCGGTTCTTATCCTTTTTCTAATTAAACAACAAAAAAGAAGCTCCTTTTCGGAGCTTCTTTCTTTATGCTTTTTATTCCAAAATGTTGCTGGTTACGTACTGAACGCCCCAAGAAATAAGCTTTTCGGCAAGTTCTTTGTTGTCTACGGTCCAAACGTTAACCTCCAAGCCTTCTTCCAACATATGTCTAACCTGAGCTTCTTCGGTAATGGCGGTGGACCAAATGTCGATGCCCATCTTAAGCTCTTTCAGCATATCGATAATTTCCTGCTTGTATTCGCCGGTAAGGAATTGGCAATGGGATTCGGGGCATACCGCGCGAAGGTTCTTTAGGTTGTCGATAGAGAAGGAAATAAATATCATCTTTTCCAAGCA